>SEHC01000025.1 GCA_004173415.1 Lysobacteraceae bacterium | reverse complement strand
CGATGCTGGGACCGGGCAAGCCGATCGACAGCACGCGCTGGTTCGTGGTCTGCGTCAATTCCCTGGGCAGTTGCAAGGGTTCGACCGGGCCGGCTTCGGTCAACCCGGCCAGCGGCCAGCCCTATCGGCTGGATTTTCCGGAGTTGTCGATCGCCGACGTGGCCGACGCCGCCCACGAAGTCGTGCGCGGACTGGGCATCGGCCAACTGGCCTGCATCATCGGCAACTCGATGGGCGGGATGACCGCGCTGGCCTACCTGCTGCGTCATCCGGGTTCGGCGCGTTCGCACATCAACATTTCCGGCAGCGCCCAGGCCCTGCCGTTCTCGATCGCCATCCGTTCGCTGCAGCGCGAGGCGATCCGCCTGGACCCGAACTGGAACAACGGCCAGTACGACGAAGACAGCTATCCCGAATCGGGCATGCGCATGGCCCGCAAGCTGGGCGTGATCACCTATCGCTCGGCGCTGGAGTGGGACGGGCGGTTCGGCCGCGTGCGGCTGGAATCCGACCGTCCCGAGGAAGAACCCTTCGGCCTGGAGTTCCAGGTCGAGAGCTACCTCGAGGGTCATGCGCGGCGCTTCGTGCGCCGCTTCGATCCCAACTGCTACCTGTACCTGAGCCGCTGCATGGACTGGTTCGACCTGGCCGACGTGGCCGGCGGCGACGTGATGCAGGGGTTGTCCCGGATCCGGGTGGAAAAGGCGCTGGCGATCGGCACCACCACCGACATCCTGTTCCCGCTTCAGCAACAGCAGCAGATCGCCGATGGCCTGCGTGCCGGCGGCGCCGAGGCCGAGTTCCTGGCGCTGGACTCCCCGCAGGGCCACGACGCCTTCCTGGTGGACATCGAGCGCTTCGGCCCCGCGGTGGCCGAGTTCCTCGCCCGGATCTGAAGGCCGCGCGCCTGCATCGCGCGCAGCGCAGGCCGGCGGAAACGCGATGACGCCGCCGGGTCGGCCGCGGGCTGCGATCCCGGTCCCGGCGCCGCGGCGGCGCCCGGGGTAAACTGCCCGCACATTCCACCGGATACGACCATGAGCCTTGAATTCACGGGCCGCGACAAGCTCATCGCCTCACTGGATGCGGCCGTTGCCGATGGCCGCGGCGACGACCGCGCGGTGACCGACGCGCTGCGCAAGACCCTCTGCCGCATGATCCGCGACCAGGACGTGGCCCTGCCCGACTGCGTGCTGGAACCGATCGCCGACCATTACGCGCGGCGCGAGCTCTACACCAGCCCCGAGCACGGCTACAGCGTGATCGCGATGACCTGGGGACCGGGCCAGGGCACCAAGATCCACGACCATTCGGGCATGTGGTGCGTGGAAGGGGTATGGAACGGACGCCTGGAAATCACCCAGTACGAACTGGCCGAACGCGACCAGGAACGTTACCGCTTCGTCGCCGCCGGCACCATCGAGGCCGGCACCGGCTCGGCCGGCAGCCTGATACCGCCGCACGAGTACCACACCATCCGCAACCCCAGCGGGCAGTCCGTCGCCGTGTCCCTGCACGTCTACCAACGGACCATGGTCTGTTGCGGCGTGTTCTCGCCGGACGGCGAGGACCCGCAGTGGCAAAGCCGCGGCGAGCGAATGCTGGGCACCGACCAGGTGGCCGGCGGCTGAAGCCGGACGCTGAGCAGGCGCCAGCGGCTTCATCCGGCGCATCTGGCAACATAGGGCACATGGCCGAAGACCGGAACGCCCCACGCGCGCGAATCGAGGATGTGGCCGAAGCCGCGGGCGTCTCGATGAAGACCGTGTCGCGGGTCCTGAACGAGGAACCGAACGTGCGCGAGGAAACGCGCCGCAAGGTCGAGGCCGCGGTGGCCCGCCTGCAGTACCGGCCCAATCCCTCCGCGCGCAGCCTGGCCGGCCAGCGCTCCTACGTGGTCGCCCTGGTCTACGACAACCCGTCCAGCAACTACCTGATGGAAGTCCAGGCCGGCGTGCTTGATGCCTGCCGCTCGGCCCACTACAACCTGGTGCTGGGGCCGGTGGCCTACGACCATCCCGACTGCGTCGCCCACATCGTCGAACTGGTCCAGCACTCGCGCTCTGACGGACTGGTGCTGACCCCGCCGCTCACCGACGACGCCAGGCTGCTGGCGCGGCTGGAGGAAATGGGGGTGCCCTTCGCCAGCATCTCGCCACATACCCCGCGCGGGCGCATTGGCGTGACCCTGGACGAGCAAGGCGCGGTATTCGAACTGATCAGCCACCTGGTCTCGCTCGGCCACCGGCGCATCGGCCACATCAAGGGCCATCCCGACCACGGCGCCAGCGCCTGGCGCCTGGCCGGCTACCGCGAGGCGCTGAGGCACGCAGGCATCGCCTACGACCCCGCGCTGGTGGTCAAGGGCGAGTTCTCGTGGGATTCGGGGGTGCGCGGCGGCGAGCGGCTCTTGGACCTGGCCGATCCGCCGACCGCGATCTTCGCCGCCAACGACGACACCGCCGCCGGGGTCATCCGCGCCGCCGGCAAGCGCGGGCTGGTGGTCCCCGACGACCTGTCGGTGTGCGGTTTCGACGACACGCCCATCTCCAGCCAGATCTTTCCGCAGGTGACCACCGTGCGCCAGCCGACCCGCGACATGGGCCGGGTCGCCACCCAGGAACTGCTCAAGGCGATCCGCGACCCGGCTGCCGGCGAGATGGTGCGCATGGGCTATGCCCTGCAGCTGCGCGAGTCGACCTCGCGCAGCCGTTCGCCGCGCTAGCGGCCCGGACTCACCAGAAAGCCGCGTACAACGCGACCAGGATCGCGATCACCGCCACGCTGGCGATATTGAAGCCGGGACTGGTCGAGTAGCTGACATCGCCGGTGCGGATGCGGTCGCTGTCGCCGGAGGCCTTGCCCAGCAGCGACACGACCACCGCCAGCACCAGGGCCAGCAGGAACACCAGGCCCACCCGGTCCATGAACGGCAGCGCCGGCCACGCCAGTTTCAGCACCACCGACAGGACGAACGAGCCGATCGCCGCGGCCAGTGCGCCGGCTTCGTTGGCGCGTTTCCAGAACAGGCCCAGGACGAAGATCACCACGATGCCAGGGGTGAAGAAGCCGGTGTACTCCTGGATGTACTGGAAGCCCTGGTCGAAGCTGCCCAGCAACGGCCGCGCGGTGAGGATGGCGAGCACGATGGCGACCGTGGCGGCGATCCGCCCGACCCTGACCAGCTTGGCCTCGTCGTGGTCCTTGCGCTGCTTGGCGTAGAAATCCAGGGTGAAGATGGTCGCCACCGAATTGATCTTCGAGGCCAGCGAGGCGACGATCGCGGCCACCAGCGCGGCGAACACCAGGCCGAGGATGCCGCTGGGCAGGATCGACATCATGGTCGGATAGGCCTGGTCGGGGCGCTCCAGGTCCGCGGCCAGGACCACCGCGGCGATGCCGGGCAGGACCACGATCACCGGCATCAGCAGTTTGAGGAAGGCGGCGAAGACCACGCCCTTCTGCGCTTCGCGGATGTCCTTGGCGGCCAGCGCGCGCTGGATGATGTACTGGTTGAAGCCCCAGTAGCTGATGTTCATGATCCACATGCCGCCGATCAGCACGCTGAGGCCCGGCAGGTCCTTGTAGAAGGGGTTGTCCTTGGTCAGGATCATCTGGAAGTGTTCCGGATGCGCCTGCCAGAGCTTGTTGAAGCCGGCGACGATGCCGGCCCCGGCGCCGATCTCGCCCAGGGTCAGGGCCGAGACCAGCAGTCCGCCCAGCACCAGCAGCGAGACCTGCACGATGTCGGTCAGGGCCACGGCCTTGAGACCGCCATACAGCTGGTACACCAGTGCGAACAGGCCCAGCAGGGCCAGCGCCAGCATCTGCTCCATGCCGGTCACCTGGGCCACCGCCAGCGAGCCCAGCCACAGGATCGAGGTCAGGTTGACGAACACGTACAGGCCCAGCCAGAACACCGCCATCAGGGTGCGGATGCGGGTGCCGTAACGCTCCTCGAGGAACTGCGGCATGGTGTAGATGCCGTTGCGCAGGAAGATCGGCAGGAAGAACTTGCCGACGATGAGCAGGGTGATGGCGGCCATCCATTCATAGGACGCGATGGCCAGGCCGATGGCATAGCCGGAACCGGACATGCCGATGATCTGCTCGGCCGAGATGTTGGCGGCAATCAGCGAGGCCCCGATCGCCCACCAGGGCAGCGACTTGCTGGCCAGGAAGTAATCCTTGGCCGATTTCTGGTGGCCGCCTTTCTCGCGCGAGACCCATTGCGCCAGCAGGAAGATGCCGGCCAGGTAGACCAGCACGATGGTGATATCAAGCGGCGACAGGGTCATGGGCATCCTGGGGTTGGTGGGCGGGCCTTGGAGATCGGGAGCGGCAGGGTCGGCGGCCTGGTAGCGGGCGGGCTAGCGCAGGCGGGGAACGCCGGGCGCGGGCATGACCATGGCGGATGCACTGAAGCAGGATGTCGGCGCACTTCCAGAGTTCTCCCCTCTCCAGGCAAGCAGGCAGGCCAGAGGCCGTCCGGCCTGCCCGGCAGCATCGCCAAGCCGGATGGCAACGCTGTCAAGATGCCTGAACGGACCCGGATTGCATTCCGCATCGCAGCATCGCCGGCCTGGGCGAAAGGCCTCGCGTCCGTCCGGCTGTCGGCACCCGGCGCATTTGGCTATACTTCGCGGCCGCGCCGAAGTGGCGGAATGGTAGACGCAGCGGACTCAAAATCCGCCGCCCTTAAAAGCGTGTGGGTTCGAGTCCCACCTTCGGCACCAGGTAAAACGCAAGGCCCGGCTCCGACGCCGGGCCTTTTGCGTTCCGAGGCGGGCATCTCCGGCTGGGCTGTTGGAGAAGGCCTGCCATCGGCCCGTCACCCATCCAGATGCGCGTCGGAGCGGAAGCCGTGCGAGCGTTCACGCGGGATCCTGTCGCGCGCCGGATCCCGGGATGCACAACCATGCCGATGCGGCGCTGAGCATTGCCTGCAGGCCGGTCTCCAGCGTCTTTTCCAGCACCGGCGCGAAACGTGGCGAGTGATTGCTCGGGATCGCGTCGAGCGTTCCCGCCCGCACTGCCTCCGCGTAGGTTTGCGGATCGGTGCCGCCGACGAACCAGAACACATAAGGTACGTTCCAGCTGCGCCCGAAAACACTGAAGTCCTCGCTGGCGGCAGCCGGCTTGCCCTCGCTGGCGGCATCGTCGAACTGTGCGTGGAATGCGACTGCCACGCGGGCGGTGGCGTCATGGTCGTTGTCGGTCAGCGGGTAGCGGCTGAGCGTGGTGAATTCGGGTGGACGGGTCGCGCCGGAGGCGTCGCACTCGGCACTGCAGATGCGCTTCACCGCCTCCAGCATGTGCTCGCGGACGGCATCGTCGTAGGTGCGCATGTTGAGCTTGATGGTGGCCTCGTCGGGGATGATGTTTTCCTTCGTCCCCGCCTGCAGCGCACCGACCGTCAGGACCGCGCTGTCCAGTGGCGATGTCTCGCGGGAAACGATGGTCTGCAGGCGCAATACGGTCGAGGCGGCCATCACCACCGGGTCGATCGCGGTCTGAGGCTGCGAGCCATGCGAGCCTCGACCGAACAGCCTCACTTGCAGGCTGTCGCCAGCGGACAGGATGACGCCGGGACGGTAGGTGACGGTACCCGCCGGCCCCACCATCACGTGCTGCGCGAGGATGACGTCCGGACGCGGCAATCCAGCGCCTTCCCAGTCCGCCACCATCGCGCTGGCGCCTTCGGCAGTCTCCTCGCCCGGCTGGAACACTACCAGCAAGGTCCCCTGCCATGCTTCGCGCGCCTCCGAGAGCACGCGCGCGGCGCCTGCGAGCCAGGCGACATGCAGGTCGTGGCCACAGGAATGCGCCACGCCGGCGACTTCGCTCGAGTAGGCCAGCCCGGTGTCCTCGTCCATCGGCAGCGCATCCATGTCGCCGCGCAACATCACGGTGGGACCGTCGCCGTTGCGCAGCACACCGACCACACCGGTCACGCCCACGCCGCGGGTGACGGCGTAACCCAGTCGCTCGATGTAGTCGGCGGCGATGCGGGCGGTGCGATGCTCCTGCATCGAGAGCTCGGGATGCCGATGCAGGTCCTCGTAGATCCCTTGCAGTTCAGGCGCCATGCTCGCGAAACCTGACTCCAGCGCCTGGGTCAGCGGATTCATGGATCACCTCGCCTGCGTGCCTCGTACCACCCTACACCCGGGGGCGCGTGCACGCGACCTCCGGACTGGCCTCCGCATCGGCCTTCGCCTTGACGTTCGCGACGTTTCCGACGTCATGCGCATGCTGCGGCGCCAGGCCAGGCAAAAACCACTCCGTTGCCGGCTTGCCGCACGCCTTCGACCCGCGCGGTTGGCGCTTGACCGGGGCGGAACCAACGTAGGTTTGGGTATTTTCGCCGTCGCGGACGTTGGCGTGGACAACGACCCCCTGGCCGCTCGGGTCGATGCTGACCGCGATCCTGATCGCAGCGTGGCCGCCTGGGCCAGGTTGACGTGGACGGTGGTCCAGCCCCCCCGGGGGTCGCCGGCGAGCCCCCGAATCCCATCCGCGAAGCGGAAAGACTCGCGCGCGCGTTTTTCTGTCCCGGGTGCCAGGCGGCAGGAACCCGTGCGCGAGATCCACGCGGGCCGCGCGCCAACCGTTGGGCATCGCGGGCGAGCCAATCGGGGTCGCAGCGACGACCCGGACAACGCCGGCGGCAACGGGAACCGGCCCGGGGGCAATGCCCGACAGCTCCGGCCGCGGGCTGCACAGGCCGGCGCGCGGGATGCTTACGCCTCGCGGACGGGATTCGCCGGGTCGTGCACAAGCCTGGGCCGCTCGCGCGCGGGATCCATGAAGCCTGCGGGCGAGTTCCGCAGCCGCGCGGACCCGCCTGCCCGGCCCGGTTCCGAAAACGATTCGCCCGAACGCCCTGCTGCCGAGTCCCGCGCGTGCCCCGCCGCTTCCTGCCGTAGGCCCAGAGATCATCCCGCACGCCCCGTTCCCGGCCGCCCTCCTGCGACCGGACGCGTGGCTGCCGCCGCGGCTCCGCCCAAGGATCTGGGGTACAACAGGAGCGCGGCTGCTTTTCACGCGGTTTTTTTTGCTAGATTGCGGCTGCGGCGCCTCGCCACGATCTCCCCCATCTGGCCCATGACTGCAACTACCCAACTCCTTGAACAAGGCGGTGCACAGACACCGGACCTGGCCGCTGCATTGCGCCCCCGCATGCCGGTCGAGCTATGCAAGCGTGGCGAAGTGCGGGTCGAAAGGATCCTCAAGGCGGCCACCGAGGTGTTCATCGACAAGGGTTACCAGCAGGCCCGCCTGAGTGAGATCGTCGCCCGCGCCGGCGGCTCGCTGGCCACCCTTTACCGGGTGTTCGGCGACAAGGAAGGACTGGCCCATGCCATCATCCAGCGCCGCCTGGAGGACCTGAGCGAGCGGCTGCGCGACCTGCACCTCACCGGTCTGCCGGCCGACCAGGCCCTGCGCCAGGCGGCCGAGCGCATCGCCGAGTACATGACCACGCCGGAGTCGGTGGTGGTCCATCGCATCGTGATCGGCGAAGGGCAGTCCTTCCCGACCCTGCGCGACTGGTTCTTCGACCATGCGGTGGCCTCGCTGCGCGCCAGCCTCAGCGACTACTTCCGCCAGGAATCGGATGCCGGCCGCCTGCGCATCGCCGACCCGGACATGGCCGCCAGCCAGTTCTTCATGATGCTGCTCGGCGACCTGGTCCTGCGCGTGTCCTGCGGCAACCTGCACGATCCGGACCCGGCGCAACTGCGCGCCTACGCCACCGGGGCGACCGACCTGTTCCTGCACGGCGCCCTGCCCCGCTAGGACCAGGCCCACGCGTGGGCGCTCACGCGACGCCCATGCCAGGCCCCGCATGCTCGGTCGAATTCCCCGACGCATGTGACCCATGGACCTCAAGAGCGGATACCCGTACTGGGCCGTCAAGAACGGCCTGATGAACGCCTTTCCGCCGTTGCAGGACGACCTGCGCTGCGAAGTGGCGGTGATCGGCGGCGGCATCACCGGCGCGCTGATCGCCGATGAACTGGCCGGCAACGGCCACGACGTTGCGGTGTTCGAGCAGCGCGACGTCGGCTGGGGCAGTTCCTCGGCCAGCACCGCCCTGCTGCAGTACGAGATCGACACCCACATGACCGACCTGGCCAAGCGCTACGGCCAGGACGACGCGCTGCTGGCCTATGCCAGTTGCGCCGAGGCCATCGAACTCCTCCAGGACAAGGCGCGCGACATCCGCGACGTCGATTTCGCCTGGATGGACAGCCTCTACTACGCCAGCAAGCGCCGCCACGCAGGCACCTTGCGCGACGAGTTCGCCCTGCGCCTCAGCCACGGCTTCCAGGTCGAGCTGCTGGAACGCGAGGCCTTGGCCGGGCGCTATGGCATCGATGCGCCGGTGGCCATCCTCAGCCACCAGGCGGCCAGGATCGACCCCTATCGCATGGCCAGCCGCCTGCTGGCCCGCCTGCGCAAGCGTGGCGGCCAGGTATTCGACCGCACCCGCATCGAACGCATCCAGGCAGGCAGTCGCGGGGTGCTGATGCAGACCAGCGAAGGCCAGCAGATCCGCGCCGGACACCTGGTGATGGCCGCAGGCTACGCCAGCCAGCACTGGCTGAAGCAGAACGTCGCCCGCAACCGCAGCAGCTACGCCTTCATCACCGACCCGATCGAGCCGGAGGCGCTGGGCGCCCTCGCCGACACCATGGTCTGGGAATCGGCGCGCCCCTACCTGTACATGCGCAGCACCGGCGATGGACGCCTGCTGATCGGCGGCGAGGACGACAGCGTGGACGTGCCGGCGCGACGCGATGCGCGGGTCGACAAGAAGGCGAAGACGCTGCGCAGGCGGGTGGCCGAGCTGTTTCCCGAACTGCCGCTGCAGCCCGCCTTCGCCTGGGCCGGCACTTTCGCCGAAACCAGCGACGGCCTGCCGTTCTTCGGCCCGCATCCGCAACACGGCCCACGCCTGCACTTCGCCATGGCCTATGGCGGAAACGGCATCACCTACAGCATGCTCGGAGCCGGTTTGTTGCGGGCCCGCATCGAGAAGCGCAAGCACCGGTTGTCGGAGTTGTTTTCGTTCAAACGCCTGGACCGGTAGGCGGCCAGCGCGCTCGCGCCCAACCGGGACGCTCACGCGCCTCTTGCGTTTTTTTCACCACCGCCAAACCCCTCCACTCCTAGCCTCGCATCGCCCACACGGCAGGAGAACGTAATGCCACGCGGAGACAAGTCGGACTATACGGACAAGCAGAAGCGCCAGGCCGAACACATCGAGGAAAGCGAGAAGAAACAGGGACGCTCCAGCGACGCGGCCAAGCGCATCGCCTGGGCCACGGTCAACAAGCAGGATGGCGGCGGCAAGAAGAGCGGCTCGGGACGCAAGGAGGACGCCTGAGCCGCATGCTCCGCCCGGCCCCGGCCCCGGCGCGTCCCGCGGCTCAGGGCCACCAGCCCTTGCCGGTCATCGCATAGCGGTCGGCGGCGCGTTCGAACGGATTGCGCACGCTGACCCCGCCACATGCCAGGTATACCGGCAGGAACAAGGGACCCAGGACCATGTACTGGTAGACGTGGGCGCGCTCGTGGTCGCCGAGCTTGATCCGGGGATGCTGGCGGCGCCCGGCACGGTGTTCGTAGGTCAGGCAATCGCAATCCAGCGTGTCGCCGGTATGCAGGATGCTGTTGCCCAGGGTCATCGCCCCGCCCGGACCCCACGGCCAGTGATGGAACACCACGGCGAAATCGCGTCGGCTGAACTCGGGCCTGGCCCCGAACGGCATGCCGGCGGCCCCGGCCAGCAGCCCGACCAGGGTGTTGGGCAGCGCCCATACGATCCCCAGCGCGCGCGCCAGGAACAGGCGGTCCGGGCGCGGCATCCTGCTCAGCCCTCCTCGGGCATCAGCAGCCAGAGGATCAGGTAGACCAGTATCCCCGGGAAGGCCGCCGACGCCAGCGACACGATCACGAACACCACGCGCAGCAGCGTCGAGCTCCATCCGAGGCGTTTGGCGATGCCGCCCATCACCCCGGCGATCATGCGGTCGTCGAGCGAGCGTGCGAAAGGTTTTGCCTGGGTCACCGGGGAAGCCTCCTGTCATGCGGTCACGACTGAAGTTTACCGCGTCGCCGCAGAACCGGAGCGCGCCGCCGCGCCACTGGAGCGCTACCCATCCGCCGCCGTCACGGCGCCGCCGCCCTCGCGCGCAACTGCTGCAGACGGGCCCTGAACCAGGGCCCGGCCTCCTGTTCCCTGCCTTGGCAACTGACCCGGTAGGCGCGGCCGCTGAGGCTGCTGGCGCTGGCCGCGCGCTCGATGAACTGTTCCGCCGTATCCACCAGGTCCTTGCGCAACAGGTACTCGTACTTGCGTTGCAGGTGGGTCCGCGCGCGTTCGCCGTCGTACCAGCTGCCGTTACGCTGGAAGCGGCAACCCGAGCCGGCCAGCGCCTCGATCAGTGCGGCGATCTCGGCCCTTGCCTCCGGCGGCGGCGCGGCTTCCGCCGCGGCCATCACCAACGCCAGCGACACCAGCAGCCAGCCTCGCGCCTGCGCGCATGGGCGCGCCTTCAGCGCGCGCGCGCAGCCAGCCATTCGTGGATGGCCGCCGGCACTTCGCGCTGGGCGCGGCTGGACACGTAGATGCCGATGTGGCCGCCCTTGAAGCTCAGTTCAGTGTAGTCATCGGTGCCGGCCAGGTCGCGCAACGCGCGCGAGGCGTCCGGTGGCACCAGGTGGTCCTGCTCGGCGAAGATGTTGAGGATCGGCATGTCCACGTAGCCCAGGTCGACCGCTTCGCCGTCGATCTCGATGCCGCCGTTGACGAAGCCGTTGGCCTGGTAGAACTGCTTGATGAACTGGCGGAAGGCCTCGCCGGCCAGGTCGGGCGAATCGAAGATCCATTTCTCCATGCGCAGGAAGTCCTCGATCGCGTCCTTGTCGTCGAGGATGTCGATCAGCCCGACGTATTTCTGCAGGTGCAGCCGGAACGGCTTGAGCATCAGGTAACTGGAATTCATCAGGTCGGCCGGCACGTTGCCCAGGGTGTCGACCATCAGGTCCACGTCCATCTGCCGCGTCCAGTTGGACAGCATGTTGTCGGGGGTGTGGAAATCCACCGGGGTGACCATGGTGATCAGGTTCTTGACCTTGTGCGGATGCAGCGAGGCATAGCACAACGAGAATGCGCCGCCCTGGCAGATGCCGAGGAGGTTGATCGCTTCGCGGCCCGAGCTGCGGCGCAGGTGCTCGACCGCGCCGTCGATGAAGCGGTTGATGTAGTCATCCAGCATCAGGAAACGGTCGGAGCGGTCCGGATACCCCCAGTCGATCAGGTATACATCCTCGCCCCGCGCCAGTAGTCCCTTGACCAGCGAACGGTCCGCCTGCAGGTCGACCATGTACGGCCGGTTGACCAGCGCGTAGGCGATCAGCAGCGGCACCCGCGCGGTGGGCGCATGCTCGCCGATGAACCGGTACAGGACCACCTTGCCGTCGCGCCAGACTTCCTGTTTTTCGGTGGCGCCGTAATGCACGTCGCCGACCTGTGGCAGGGTCTGCAGGCCGGCGGCCAGCTTCTGCTGCAGGGTCACCGCTTCCTGGGCCAGTTCGGCCGGAGTGATGTGCAGGGGCCCGTTCATTTGCGCACGCCCTTGTTGCCGCGCTTGCCCGTCACAGGCGGCGCGAGCTCAGCCAGGTTGGCGGCGGCATAGCGCGCCACCCAGTCCTTCATCGACACCACGCCGCTGGAGGGCTTGCGGTTCGTGGCCGGGACTTTCCTGGCCGAGGGTCTGGAGATCTCGGCGGTGGAATGTGCCGGCCGTTTCTTCGCAACCGCCTGGATCACTTCCGGTGCGGCGCCCGCGGCCCGCCTGCGGATCACGGACTTGCCGCTAGTCCCTTTGGCTGGCCGGGTTGCAACGCGCTTCGGCGTGATCGGCGGTGCGGCCTTGACCGGTTCCACCTTGCTGGGCGTGGCCGCGACCGACCTGGCTGAACGCCGGGTCTTCACCGGCTTTGCCCTGGTGGCCTGGGCGGCCCCTGGCTTGCGCTGTTGCGCGCGCGCAGGCTTGCCTGCGGCCGGCTTGCGTGCTCCCTTGCGTACCGCCGGCCTGGTGCGCGGAACCGACGCGGCTTCGGCTACGGTCGCTTGCCTCGCCGATCCGCCGTCGGCGTGCTGGCGGGCGCCACCGCGATCGGCGCGGCCGGCATTGCCGGCGCGGCGCAGGGCGCGCTCCAGTTCGGCGATCTTGCGATGGGCCGAATCGACTTCGGTACGCGAGGGCATGCCGAACAGGCCGCCAAGCAGCTCCACTTCGCGCTGGATGCCGGCG
>SEHC01000356.1 GCA_004173415.1 Lysobacteraceae bacterium | reverse complement strand
GGGTTGGTGACCAGCACCGAATGGAAGCCGTGGGCCATGTTGAAGGTGAGGTTGCTGTAGGCGGCGATGTGGTACAGCGGCAGGCAGATGATCACCACGTCGCGTTCCGGGTCCAGGCAATGGCCGAAGCACTGCTCGGCCGAAGCCACGTTGGCGAGCAGCGCGGTATGCGCCAGCACCGCGCCCTTGGACACGCCGGTGGTGCCGCCGGTGTATTGCAGTTGCGCGGTGTCTTTGGCCGTGGCACGGGACTGGACGCGCGGCAGGCGCTTTCCTTCGCCCAGGACTTTCGGCCAGCGCAGGGCGCCTTCGATATGGAAGTGCGGGATCAGTTTCTTCACGTGCTTGAGCACGGTGTCGACCAGCAGCGACTTGGGCCACGGCAACATGTCGCCGACCCGGGTGGTGATGACATGCCGCACCGCGGTGCCGGGCACTGCCTCGGCCGCGACCGCGCCGAAGTTGTCCAGCACGACCAGCACGGTGGCTCCCGAATCGGCCAGCTGGTGGCGCAGTTCGCGCGCCGTGTACAGCGGATTGACCAGCACCGCGACCAGGTCGGCCCGCAGCGTGGCCAGCACGGCGACCGGGTATTGCAGCAGGTTGGGCAGCATGATCGCGACCCGCTCGCCCGCTTCCAGGCCCAGTCCATTGCGCAGGTAACTGGCCAGGTCATCGCTCAGGCGCTCGACGTCACCGAAGCTGAGCGTGTGGTCCAGGTTGCTGAATGCGGGGCGTGCGGCGTGCCGCCGGCATGCGTCGATCAGCATCTGCGGCAAGGTCTGCCCGCTGTCGAAGGCTGCGCTGGCGACGTTGCGGAAATCCGCCTGCGCCAGTACCGATTCCACGTTCCGTCCAAACGGCCTGGTCATGCAATGCCCCCTGTCCTGTGATGGATCCACACGCCCTCCCCAGGGCTGCGGCTACCTTACGCCGGCAAAGCCCGGTTGCGCCACAGGCGCCGCGACCCGGGCGCTACGTGGGGTCGGCGGAGCCGGATTCTCCGCATGCCGGCCGGCTGTCGAACCACGCAGCGTTGTCGATTCGCGCCTTGCCCGATCGTCGTTCCGGAAAACCACCGGTCTGCGAATCCGCAAACATACACGCCCCGGGAAACACGCCATGAAACTCTACCTCGCCATCTTCACCGGTTCGGCCGCCGCCATGGACGCGTGGAAAGCGCTGGATTCCGCAGTCCGCGCCCGGCGCGAGCGGGACGGTCTACAGGCCTGGCAACACTGGGCGACCACCCACGCCGCCGCGATCGCCGATATCGGCGCTCCACTGGGCAGGACCAAGCGCGTGTCCGCCGCGGGAATCGCCGACATCCGCAATGCGATGGGCGCCTGGACCGTGGTCAGGGCTGAAACCCATGAACAGGCCGCAGCCATGTTCAGGGAGCACCCGCACTTTTCGATCTTCGCCGGCGACGGGGTCGAGGTCATGGAATGCCTTCCGATGCCGGGCCAGGCCTGAGTCGACCGGAGCCGTTCTCCGCGGCATCCGCCTCACCCGGACAGCAGGCGCAACAACAGCCAAGCCGGCACGCCGACATAGAAGACCAGGCGGCCGGACCATTCGAGCAGGTCCCGGACTGCGGCGGCAGCGGCCGGATGCAGCCACTGCGCCAGGGCGACGGTGATTTCGATGGCGATGCGCAGCACCGCGGCGAACAGCACCAGGCCCATCGACCACGACACCCACCAGATCAGGAGCCCGGCCAGGTAGGCCGCGAGCCCGTAGCTGTGGTACTCGCCGAAGGTCCCGCCGAAGGCGATGACCTGGTGCAGGCGGAAGGCCACCAGCGCGGGCAGCAAGGGGAAAAGCACGAACTTCACCAACGCATGATCCAGCCAGGGACGCATCGCATCGCCGCGCGCCTGAGCATGCGCCAGCAGCGCCGCGTCCAGGCGAGTGCCGCCTCGCAGCGGGGCGCCGGCAGCAACCAGCAATGCCTGCAGCGACCGCGTCCGGGCCAGCACCAGGCTGCGCGTCCAGTGCTGGCCCGAGGCCAGCAGCAGGTCGATGCCATCGCCGGGCAACGGCATGCGCCACGGGCGCAGGCCGGTGATCGAGGCCAGCGGGATCTCGATCCGCTGGTGGCGCTGGTCCAGCAGGAGCACGTCGCCTTCGATGCGCGCCCGCGCCCTGCCCGTCCGCAGGATCGCCCAGGCGGCCAGGGCCGGCGCCGCCACCGTCGCGGCGAAGCGCCACAACTGGGTCAGCGACTGCACCTGCCAGCCGATCCGCAGCCACATGTCCGCCGCCAGCCACAGCATGCCGGCCCCGGCGCACAGCCGCAGCAAGGCGGCGACGGTGCGCCAGGGCGGCGACAGCACCGCGACCTGGAGTTCGACCGGCGCCTCGACGTTGCGCGAAGCGCGGGCCCGCAGCGCACGCCAGGCAGCCTGCGCCGCCAGCAGCAACAGCAGCAGCGCGCCAGCCCGACCCACCCAGTCGCCCCAGCGCACCATCAACGTAGGCGGCGGCGAGCGCGCGCTGACGAAGGCGGTCAGCACTGCCTGCTGGCCCATCGCCGTGCCTGCCACCACCTCGCCGGTGTCGTCGATGATCGCGCTCAGGCCGTTGGTGGTGACCCGGACCTGCGGCAGGCGCGTTTCGATGCTGCGGAACGCGGCCACCGCCAGATGCAGCCTGGCGCCGACCGGATGGGCGGTGAACCACGAATCGTTGGACATGCCGATGATCGCCTGCGCACCCAGGCGCGCGCCGTCGATGGCCAGGCCGGTGCGCACGTCGTCCAGGCA
>SEHC01000024.1 GCA_004173415.1 Lysobacteraceae bacterium | reverse complement strand
GACACCAAGAGCAAGATCGCCCGCAACTTCGGCATGCCGCGTCCCGAGGGCTACCGCAAGGCGCTGCGCCTGATGAAGCTGGCCGAGCGCTTCAAGCTGCCGCTGCTGACCTTCATCGACACGCCTGGCGCGTATCCGGGCGTGGGCGCCGAGGAGCGCGGCCAGTCCGAAGCCATCGCCCGCAACCTGATGGAAATGGCCGAACTGAAGGTGCCGATCATCTGCACGGTGATCGGCGAAGGCGGCTCCGGCGGCGCGCTGGCCATCGGCGTCGGCGATCGCACCCTGATGCTGGAGTACGGTACCTACTCGGTGATCTCGCCCGAGGGCTGCGCCTCGATCCTGTGGAAGTCCGCAGACAAGGCCAAGGACGCTGCCGAACAACTCGGCATCACCGCCAAGCGCCTGCTGGCGCTGGGACTGGTGGACAAGGTGGTGCGCGAGCCGATCGGCGGCGCGCACCGCAACCCGCAGCAGATGGCCACGCGCCTGAAGGCGGTGCTGCTGAATGAACTCGACGCACTGGAGAAGCTGACCGTGGACCAGTTGCTGAAGAAGCGCTACGAGCGCCTGCGCGGCTACGGCGCCTACGAAGCTGCCTGAGCGGGCGACCGCCCGGAATTCCCGGAAGGATCCAATTGAGCCCGATCATCCTGCTTTCCATCGTCCTGCAGATCGCATGTTGCGTGCATGTTGTTCGCACCCACCGGCCCCTGTACTGGATTTTCATTCTCCTGGCCTTCTCCTACATCGCCGTGGCGATCTATTTCATCGCCGAAATCCTGCCGGGCATGGGCAATGATCCGAACGCCCGCCGGGTAGTGCGCAAGGTCAGGGACCGGATCGACCCGGAGCGTGGAAAGCGTGATGCGGACAGGCAGTTCGGCTTGTCGGATACCCAAGCCAACCGGCGCCGGCTTGCCGAGGAAAGCCTGCGCAGCGGAGACTACCAGCAGGCAGTCGAGCTGTATGGCGGCGCGCTGAAGGGGCTTTACGCGACCGACCCTGAAATCATGATGGGATTGGCCAGGGCACAATTCGGACTGGGCCGGCCGCAGCAGTCGCGCGAAACCCTCGACGCATTGATCGCGGCCAATCCGGACTACCGCTCCAAGGACGGCCACCTGCTGTATGCGCGCAGCGTGGAAGCCATCGGCGACCTGCCCGCGGCGCTGGACGAATACGAGAGCGTGGTCCAAGGCTATCCCGGCGAGGAAGCACGAGTGCGTTACGCACAACTGCTGTCACGCTACGGCGACACCGCCAGGGCCAGGGAGCTGCTGAACGAAACCCTGGCCCGTTCGGCCGCCTCTCCAAAATACTACCAGCGCGAACAACGCGAATGGATCGACGCTGCGAAACGCGAGTTGGCCGCGCTCAGTTGAGCAATGACCGCATCACCACGCGCGCTGGTATTGCAGGGGCGCCTGGATCTGCACGCCCAGCTCGCTGGCGGCCCGGCGCGGCCAGTACGGGTCGCGCAGTTCCTCACGGGCCAGCAGCACGACATCGGCCTGCCCGCTGGCGATGATGTCTTCGGCCTGCCGCGGCTCGGTGATCAATCCGACCGCGCCGGTCGCGATACCCGCTTCGTCGCGTATTCGCGCGGCGAAACCCACCTGGTAGCCCGGCCCGACCGGGATGGCCACCCCCGGCACCAGGCCTCCGCTGGACACGTCGACCAGGTCAACGCCCAGTTCGCGCACGCTGCGCGACAGTTCGACGCTCTGTTCGATGTCCCAGCCGCCTTCGGCCCAGTCGGTCGCGGAGATGCGCAGCCACAGCGGATAGCGTTCCGGCCAGACCTCGCGCAAGGCGGCCAGCACCTGGCGCACCAGCCGGGTGCGGTTGTCGAAACTGCCGCCCCAGCTATCCTCGCGCAGGTTCGACAAGGGCGACAGGAACTGGTGCAGCAGGTAGCCATGCGCCGCGTGCAGTTCGATCAGTTCGAAGCCGGCATCCAGCGCCCGCACCGCGGCGGCGCGGAAATCTGCAACCACCGTGGCGATGCCGGCTTCGTCCAGGGCCCGCGGCAACGGGTAGTCCGCACTGAAGGCCAGCGCCGACGGCGCCACCGGTTCCCAGCCACCGTCGGCCACCGCGACCGCCTTGCCGCCGTTCCACGGCTCGGCAGTGCTGGCCTTGCGGCCGGCATGGGCCAGCTGGATCCCGGCGATCGCGCCATGCCCGCGCACACTGGCCGTGACCGGCGCCCAGGCCCGCGCCTGGGTGTCGTTCCAGAGGCCCGCGTCGGCCGGCGAGATCCGGCCTTCGGCGTTCACCGCGGAGGCTTCGGCGATCACCAGCGCTGCGCCACCGACCGCGCGGCTGCCCAGGTGCAGCAGGTGCCAGTCGTTGGGCATGCCATCGATCGAGGAGTACTGGCACATCGGCGAGACCACGATGCGATTGCGCAAGGTCAGCGAACGCTGCCGGTACGGCTCGAACAGGGACATGGAGGAAATCCGTCAGAGGGGCTTGCACTGTAACCGCGGCGGCATCGCGGTGAAGCCGCAGCTGCTGCACGACTGCGTGCCACGCGCAGGCCTTGTGCCGGGCCGGGACGCGCGCTGCCGATGCCCGCGCAGCGGCCAACCGCTAACATGCGCCCATGTCCCTGTCCGATTCCCCCTGGTTGCCCCGCGAGACGCTGGCTGGCGCTGGCGAGGCGCCGTTGCTGGTCGCGCTCAGTGGAGGCCTGGATTCAAGCGTGCTGCTGCATGCGCTGGCCCAACTGCCCGAGGTCCGGCAGCAAGGCCTGCGCGCGGTCCACGTCAACCACCGGCTGCAGGCTGGCGCCGATCGGTGGGCCGAGCATTGCGGCAATTACTGCGCGTCGATCGGAGTAGCGGTGTCGATGCTCGAAGTGAACGTCGATCGCGACGGCGGCGAGGGACTGGAGGCCGCGGCACGCAATGCGCGCTACGCAGCGATCGCCGGCCTGCTGGGCGAGGCCGAAGTGCTGGTCACCGCGCACCATCGCGACGACCAGGCCGAGACCTTCCTGCTGCGCGCGCTGCGGGGCTCGGGCGTCGACGGGCTGGCGGCAATGCGGCCATGGCGACCCTTCGCCGCCGGCCGCCATTGGCGCCCGTTGCTGGAGGTCCCACGCCAGGCGCTGCATGCCTATGCACAAGCGCACGCCGTGCCCTGGCTGGAGGATCCCAGCAACGAGGATGCCCGGCACGACCGCAATTTCCTCCGCCAGCGGGTGTTGCCGCTGTTGCGCGAACGCTGGCCGCAGGCCGATGCGAGCTTTGCACGCAGCGCGACGCTGAGCGCCGACGCCGCCGAACTGCTCGGCACGGAGGATGCGCGCGCCCTGGCCCGGGTCCGCTGCCTGGATCCGCAGGCGCTGTCGGTTCGTGGCCTGCTGGAACTGCCGCCGCCCCGCCGCGCGCGCGTGCTGCGGCGCTGGATCGAAGCGCTCGACCTGCCGCCGCTTCCGGGCGAAGGCATCGCCCAGATCGAATCGCAACTGCTGCCGGCGCGCGCCGACGCCCGGGCGCGCTTCGAATGGCGCGATGCGGTGCTCGAGCGCTGGCGCGACCTGCTGCATGCGCAGCGCCGGCGTGCGCCGCTGGCTGACGGCTGGAACGTGGAATGGGACGGAAGCGGGCCACTGGCCCTGCCCGGCGGCGGCAGCCTGCGATTGCTCGGCGCGCCGGCACTGCCCGCCCCGGTGCGGATCTCGTCGCGCGCCCGCGGCGAACGCATCCTGCTGCCCGGGCGGACGCAATCGCACACCCTGAAGAACGTGCTGCAAGGCCTCGGCGTGCCGCCCTGGGAGCGTGAGTTGCTGCCTCTGGCCTCCGCTCCGGAACAGGGCCTGCTGGCGGTGGGCGACCTGGCCTATTCGGCCGCGTTCGACGCTTGGCTGCGCGATTCGGGCGCGCGCCTGGAATGGCGGCGCGAAGACTGAATCGCGCACGTTGACCAATCCCCCCGGCGTGCGCAAACTCCCGCCCATGGCCAAGAAACCTGCAACCGAAGCCTCTCCCGTCGCCCATTTCGAGCAGTCCCTGGATGAGCTGGAACTGCTGGTCGGAAAGATGGAACAGGGCGAGATGAGCCTGGAAGACTCACTTGCCGCCTATGAACGCGGCGTCGGCCTGTATCGCCGCTGCCAGGCCGCGCTGGAACAGGCCGAACTGCGCGTGCGCCTGCTCAGCGACCCCGAGCAGCCGGCCACCGAACAGGCTTTCGCGCCGCTGGCCGATGGAAACTGAGGCCCCGTTCCTGCGCTGGGCCCAGCGCGTGGAGACGTCGCTGGGCCATTCACTGCCTTCGACCTCGGCGGCCCCCGAGCGCCTGCACGCGGCGATGCGCCATGCGGTGCTGGGAGGCGGCAAGCGGATCCGCCCGTTGCTGGTGTACGCCAGCGGCGCGGTGTTCGGCACCGACGAGCGCTGGCTGGATGCGCCGGCCACCGCGGTCGAACTGGTCCACGCCTACTCGCTGGTCCACGACGACCTGCCGCCAATGGACGACGACGCGGTGCGCCGCGGCCGGCCGACCGTGCACGTGGCCTTCGACGAGGCCACCGCGATCCTGGCCGGCGATGCCCTGCAGGCACTGGCCTTCGAGGTATTGGCCGAAGCCCCGGTGGCCTCCGAGCTGCGCGTTTCCTGGCTGCGCGCACTGTCCACCGCCGCCGGCAGTGCCGGCATGTGCGGCGGCCAGGCGATCGACGTCGAAGCCACCGGCAAGCGCCAGCCGGTGGCCGAGCTGGAGCGAATGCACCGGCTCAAGACCGGCGCGCTGATCCGCGCCTCGGTGCGCATGGGCGCGATGGGCGGCAGCATCGACGAGGGTACGCTGAAGCTGCTGGACACCTTCGCCGACGCGCTGGGCCTGGCCTTCCAGGTCCGCGACGACATCCTCGACGTCGAATCGACCTCGCAGCAGCTCGGCAAGACTGCGGGCAAGGACGCGGCCCGGTCCAAGCCCACCTACCCCGCACTGCTGGGCATGGCCGGGGCCAAGGCCAAGCTGGTCGAACTGGACATGGTCATGCACGATGCCCTGTCCCCGTTCCGCGAGCACGCCACCGCGCTGTGGGCGCTGGGCAAGCTGGCGATCCATCGCAGCCACTGAGCGGCAGCCCGGAAATGACGAAGGCCCGGACATGCCGGGCCTTCGATCAGGGTTTTCGCAATGGTTACTTGATCAGGCGCAACGCGAACGGATAGCGGTAGGCCTCGCCGTTGTTGGCCTTGATCCCGCCGATGATGCAGAAAACCAGGTTGGCGACGCCGACCAGGGGCGGCAGGAAGAACAGCAGGCCCAGGGTGATCGTCATCAGGATGAAGGCCAGCACGAAGGCGATGGTGATGGTGATCTGGAAATTCAGCGCCTCCCGTGACTGGTCGGTCACGAAGCTCTTGGCCGGATTGTCCTTGCTGATCAGCCAGATGATCAACGGGCCGACGAACCAGGAAATGATGCCTAGCAGGTGCGCCACCAATGCCAGGGTCCGCTCTTCCTGGGGCGCGTCGCCCGACGGCGCAGGCGGTGGCGTGGTCATGTTCTCGAATTCGCTCATCTCTTGAAATCCCTTGCAAGGTGGGTGGATTGGATCGGCTGGGACTACGCCGCGACACTCTCGCGGTTGCGGGGTCTCGCTGTCAACGAGGTTTGAACGTCAATCGTCGCCGGCAACGGTCATGCGGCCGACCAGGATCGAGCCGCAGCTTATGTGCGAGCGCGGGTCCACGTCGTTGCCGACCGCCTCGATGCGGGCGAACATGTCCTTGAGGTTGCCGGCGATGGTGATGCCGTCGACCGGATGCACGACCGCCCCGTCCTCGATCCAGAACCCGGCGGCGCCGCGCGAATAATCCCCGGTCACCGGGTTGACGCCCTGGCCCATCAACTCGGTCACCAGCAGGCCGCGCGGCAGCCCGCGCACCAGTTCGTCGAAGCCGCCGGCGTTGGCCGCGACCTTTAGGTTGTGCACGCCGCCCGCGTTGGCTGTGCTCTGCAGGCCCAGCTTGCGTGCCGAATAACTGCCCAGCACATAGCGTTGCAGCACGCCGGCGCTGACCAGCGGCGCCTCGCGCGTGGCCACGCCTTCGGCGTCGAATGCGGCCGAACGCAGGCCCCGCCGCAGCAGCGGATGCTCGCCGATCGAGAACCAGTCCGGGAACAGCTGCGCGCCGACCTGGTCGAGCAGGAAGCTGGCGCGCCGGTACAGGGCGCCGCCGGACACCGCGCCCAGCAGGTGGCCGACCAGCGAGCGCGCCACCTCGGCCTGGAACAGCACCGGATACTCGCCGGTTGCCAGCGAACGCGGCGCGATCCGCGCCAGGGTGCGCAGGGCGGCATGGCGTCCGATCGCCACGGGCGCCTCCAGGTCGTCGCTGCTCAATGCGCTGCTGTACCAGCCATCGCGCTGCATGTCCTCGCCCTGGCCGGCGATCAGTGCGCAGCCCAGGGAATGCTGGGTGCCGCGATCGCGGCCGACGAAGCCGTGCGAGTTGGCGTACACCGAGATGCTTTCGCCACTGCCGACCGAGGCGCCGTCGGAATTGGCGATGCGCGGGTCCGAATCGCGCCCGGCCGCTTCGCAGGCCAGGGCCAGGTCCACCGCCCGGTCGGCATCCAGCGCCCACGGGTGCCAGGCATCCAGATCCGGGAACGCGGTGGCCATCAGGCCCGGGTCGGCCAGCCCGGCGGCTTCGTCGTGCTCGGTGTAGCGGGCGATGGCGCAGGCCTGCGCCACCGTGGCATCGAGGCTTTCCTGGCGCAGGTCGGCGGTGCTGGCGCTGCCCTTGCGCTGGCCGAAGTACACGGTGACACCGACGCCGCGATCGCGGGTGGACTCGACGGTCTCCACCGCGCCCATGCGCACGTTGACGTTGAGTCCGCGGTCCTCGCTGCAGTTCACCTCGGCCTGGGTGGCTCCCGATGCGCGGGCGCGCTCCAGCAGGCGGCGGGAAAGATCCTCCAGCGCGTCCAGCCGGGCCTGGCTGTCGTCCGCGGAAAAGTCGGCTAATGCGTTCAATGGCTTATCCTGTTGCAAAGTTTTGGAGAGCGAACATGCGTGGAACCGACCCGGAAACCGGCGAATTCCTCGGCCCCAGCCGCAGCGAGCAGCGGCGCGAGGCGCTGGACATCCGCAGCCTGGGCGAGAAGCTGGTGGCGCTGGCGCCGGCGCACCTGGCCAGGCTGCCCATTCCCGAAGGACTGCTGGAACACATCCACGACACCCAGCGCATCACTTCGCACATCGCGCACAAGCGCCAGCTGCAGTTCCTGGCCAAGCAGATGCGAAGGGAGAGCGATGAAACCCTCGACGCGATCCGCGATGCGATGGAAGTGGGCGGTGACGCGGCCAAGCGCGAGACCGCGATCCTGCACAAGGTCGAGGGCTGGCGCGTGCGCCTGCTGGAGGACGGCGACGCCGCGCTGGGCGCGTTGCTTGCCGAGTTTCCCGCCGCCGACCGGCAGCACCTGCGCCAGCTGGTCCGCAATGCCGGCGAAGAGCGCAGGAAGAACAAGCCACCGCATGCGTTCCGCGAACTGTTCCGCGAACTGCGCGAACTGCTGGCCCAGTCGGAAGACGAAAGCGACGACGCCTCGCAGGAGTGAGCCGTCGGTAATCGGCGGGCGGGAGCTGATGGACACCGTGGACCCCGGCTGCGCGCTCAACCGGCGCGCGTCCCGCCCACGGTGATGCCGTCGATCAGCAGCGAGGGCTGGCCGACGCCGACCGGCACGCTCTGCCCGTCCTTGCCGCATACGCCCACCCGGTAGGCCTCGGTCGCCGAGAACACGTACTTGCCGCTGGTGATGTCGACCTGGCCGCCGCCGAAGTTGACCGCGTACAGGCCCTTCTTCACCGAACGGATCATTTCCTCCGGGTCGTGGCTGCCGGCCAGCATGTAGGTGTTGGTCATGCGCGGCATCGGCAGGTGGGCGAAGGATTCGCGGCGGCCGTTGCCGGTCGGGGCCACGCCCATCAGCCGTGCGTTGAGCGTGTCCTGCATGTAGCCGACCAGGACGCCGTCCTCGATCAGGGTGGTGCAGTGGGTCTGCGTGCCCTCGTCGTCGATGTTCAGCGAACCCCGGCGGCCCTGCAGCGTGCCGTCGTCGACGATGGTCACCCCGGGTGCGGCGACGCGCTGGCCCATGCGACCGGCATAGGTCGAGGTGCCCTTGCGGTTGAAGTCGCCTTCCAGGCCGTGGCCGACCGCTTCGTGCAGGAGCACGCCCGGCCAGCCTGATCCCAATACCACCGGCATCGCCCCGGCAGGCGCGTCCACCGCTTCCAGGTTGACCAGCGCCTGGCGCAGGGCCTCGCGGGCGAACTGCTCCGGCTTGCCGCCGTCGAAGAGTTCGGCGTACGAATAGCGTCCGCCGAACCCGGCATAGCCCGATTCGCGGCGGCCGTTCTGCTCCACGATCACCTGGATGTTCATGCGCACCAGCGGGCGGATGTCCGCGGCCAGCACACCGTCGCTGCGCGCGACCAGCACCGTGTCGACGCCGCCGGACAGGCTGACGGTGACCTGCTGCACGCGCGGGTCGGCGGCGCGCAGCAGCTTGTCGACCACGCGCAGCGACTCGACCTTGGCGTCGTTGTCCATCGCATCGATCGGGTCGTCGCTGGAATACAGCGAATGGCCGGTGCCGCGCACCAGCGCATGCGGCGCATGCGAGCCGCCCTCGCGGGCGATGGCCCGCGCCGAACCGGCCGCGGCCAGCAGCGCCTGCGGATTGATGTCGTCGGAATAGGCGAAGCCGGTCTTCTCGCCGGAGATGGCGCGCACGCCGACGCCTTGGTCGATGGAGTGCGCCCCGTCCTTGACGATGCCGTCCTCCACCGTCCAGCTCTCGCGCCGGGAATGCTGGAAGTAGAGGTCGCCGAAGTCGATGCCGGGGCCGAGCAGCGTGCCGAAGGCGCGGTGCAGGCCCTGCTGGTCGAGACCGGCGGGAAGCAGCAGGCGGGTTTCAGCGAGTGCCAGTGGGGAATGGGTCATGTGGGCCTAGATTGGGGCGATGGTGGTTGAAGGCAAGCGAGGCCTGCCCTTGCCGGGCGGCTGGACGATGGCATGGTCACGGCGCGCGGACGGCCGTGGGCGCGCTGCCGGACCCGTTCCGCGACTGGTCGCGGCTGACCACCTCGACCTTGGGATCCTTCCACGGCCCGGTCACCCGGTAGGTCTTGGCCCCCAGTTCGCCGAGCGGCTTCTTCAGCACCGCGTTGGCGGCCGCGCCGATCGCCGCGCCCAGCGGGCCGCCGGCGACCGCGCCGACCACGGTCAGCACGTTGCCCGACTTGGGCAGCACTTCGATGGTCTGGTCGAAACGCTGCGCGCGCAGGTCGGTGTTGCCGCGGATCCTGATCTGAGCGGCGGGGCCATCGATGACCAGGTCCTCGCTGCGCGCGGTGCCGCCGCCGAAGCGCACGCTGCCGTCGATGTGGTTGAAGGCGAAGCCCTTGGAGAAGAAGTCGCGGAAGTCGAGCATCATCCGCCGCGGCAACTGGGCCACGCTGAGCAACCCGAGCACCCGGCCGGCGCCCGGCTCCACTTCCAGCAGCTGTCCGTCGCGCACGGCGACGTCCAGGCTGCCCTCCATGGTCGACAGCGAGAACGAGGCCGGGCTGCCGGCCCAGCGCGCGTCGAACTTCACCTTGCCCTTGCCGCCACCCAGCTGGCCCTTGAAGCCCAGCCTTTCCAGCAATCCGCCCAGGTCCTGGCTGTCGATGTCGGCGGTCAGCCGGGTGCGTGCGCTGGCTCCGCGACCGGACCAGTCGCCCTGCATGTCGATCTTCTGCTCCGGCGCGCGCAGGGCCAACTGCTGAACGTGCATGCCGGCCGCGGTCTGCTGGGTGCGCAGTTGCGCGCTGCCCAGTTGCGCATCGCCGAAGCGCAGGTCGTCTATGTCCAGCTTGAGCGGCGGGATCGCCGCCGGATCGAAGTCGTCGGCCGCCGCATTCGCAGCGGCCATGGCCGGGCCGGCCGACGGCCTGGCGACCAGGGTCGCGCCCGCCGGCCTCGGCTTGGCATCACGCCAGTGCAGTCGCGCGAGCCTGCCGCCGATCGGCTCGCCCTGCGCGTCCGGCACCAGCAACGCGCCCGCCAACGCCTGTCCCTGCAGGGTCACCGCCAGCGCATTGCCGGTGGGCGCCACCTGCAGGCGCGTGTCGGCGAAAACCGAACCCAGCAGCAGCAGCCGGTCGGCGCTGACATCGATGTGCCGCAGCGACAGTTTGCTCGCCCCCTTGGCGCTGCCGTTGCCACCACTCCTGGCCAGCGCGATCCACTCAATCGCATCCAGCGTGCTGGTGCGCCCGCTGGCGACCAGACCCGACGCCGGGGCGGCTTCCTCGACCACATTGCTGCCCAGGACCACGCGGATCCCGGTCTGCCCCGCCTGCTCACGCGCCCGCAGCGCCAGCAGCTTGCCGAAGGCCACGTCGATGTTCCCCTCGCCCATCGGCAGGGCGGTGCGCACCGTGGTCGGCAAGGCCAGGAACGCCGGCTTGTCCAGCGGCGCCGGCAGCTTCAGGGTGGTGCCGACCAGGTCCGAGCGCAGGCTGAGCTGGCTGGGTGCGGCGGCGGCGGCACCGGCCGGCAGGACCACGCCCACCGTCCACTGCGAGCGGCCCTGCACGTAGGGCCTGAGCCAGCTCATCTCCGGGGCGCGGTCCAGCAGTTCGGTGGCGGAAAGGTTGGCGGTGAGTTCGGCCTCGAATGCCTGCCTGCGGTCGCGCACGCCACTGCCTGCGCGCAGCGACAGCACCCCCGGCTGGCCGTCGCGGCTTACCGCCAGGCGCTCGGCGACGAAGCCGCTGTCACTGTAGGCGACCATGCCGCGCACCGCGTCGAATGCCAGGTCCCAGCGTTTGTCGGCCAGCCGGTTGCCCAGCAGTTCGATGCTGCCGGCGGACTTCAGCGACTTGCCGCGCTGTCCGTGCAACGGCAGCAGCAGCTCATAGGTCGCGCGCGCCGGGCCGGTCGCGGCCAGGCTCTGCAGGGTCTCGGCATGGGTCTTCTGCAGCGGCGACTGGCGCAGCAGGCCCAGGAACTGCCCGGCATCGGCGGCGCCACTGGCGCTCACCGACAATTCCGCCTGCGAGAAATCCTCGATGCCGGCCTTGAATGCGCCCACCTTGACCCCGGCCAGCGCGCCCTGCCCTTCGATCGAGAAACCATTGCCGATGAAGGCGACCCCGGCATCGACCTGGTCCATCGCCGGCCAGTCGGGCTGGAACCTGATACTCCCGCTCTCGATCCGCGCAGTCGCCTCGAAGCGGCCGTCGTTGTGGATGAAAGGCCAGTCGTCCAGGTCACCTGAGACCAGCGCACGGCCATCGCGCACCTTGCCGCCGACCAGCGCGCCGTTGAGCCAGTCGACCGCGCCCCTGGACATCTTGTCGTGGATCCAGAAACCCTTGGCCGCGGACACGGGCGCCTCGGCGATATTGGCGGCGATCTCGATCCATGGGCGGCTGCCATCGCCCTGGAACCAGAGTCCGCCGCGCGCATCGGCGCCGAAGTTGCTGCCGCGCACGCGCAGCGACGAGGTGCCGACGCGCCAGCCCGCGCCCTCGCGCCAGCCGGCGAGCGTGCCGTCCAGGGTGACCGCATGGGCCACGCCGAAACCGGTCGGCCAATCGAAGCGCAATGGCGTGGCCGGATCCAGCCTGAGGGAAAAACCTGCGCTGTCGCCACTGAATTCGCCGGCCAGGCCGCTGAGCCCCGGCGAGTGGCCGACGGGCAGGAAGGCCACGCTTTCCAGCCGCCCCTGCACGCGCAGTCCGTCGCGGTTTCCGGCCAGCGAGAGCCTGGCCAGGCGCGCGCCGGGACGGGCCTGGACCATCCAGCGCCGCAAGCCGGGATCCAGCCGGTCACTCAGGCCCAGCAGCGCCAGCAGCGGCGCCGCGTCGATCTGGTCGGCCAGCAGCGCGTACTCGCGTCCGCCGGCGACCACCAGCCCATCCAGTTTCTGCGGAGCCTGCTGCTCGCCGACCAGCAGCCTCGGCGCGTCCAGGCGCCAGCCCTTGCCGGTCACGCGCCAGCGCAACAGGCCTTCGACCCGTTCAAATCCAACGCGTGGCGACGCCGCTCCCACGGCCAGCGGCGCACCGCTGAGCCGGACTTGCCGCAGCTTCAACTGGGCGGTGGCCAGCACCACCCGGTGCCTGCGCAATTCGGCCCAGCCCTGCACGCGACCGGCGCCCGCTTCGGCGGCCACGCCGGCGTGGCGCAGCAGCGGCGACCAGTCCGCGATGTCCGCCTCGCGGGTGTCCGCATAGGCGCGGCCATCGCCACTGGAGCGGTCGAAGTCGAAACTCGCCTGCACCGGAGTACCGTCCACCCTGGACCAGACACGCGTGCCGGCCCGCACGCGGTCCCCATCGACGCGCAGGCGCAGGTCGATCCGCGGCAGGCTCACGTTCCAGCCCAGCGAAGGGGCCCGCACCGTCAGCCTGCCGCCGATGACCTGCAGTTCGCCCAGGCCCTCCAGCGCTTCCAGCGGATCGCCGCCACCGGCCTGGCCCGGCAGCCCGAGCACCGACCAGGCGCCATCGTCGGCGCGCTGCAGGGCCAGCGACAGGCCGCGCAAGCGCAACTCGGTGAACGAGCGTCCCGGCAGCAGGCCGGCGTACATCGACACGAGGACCTCGGCCTCGCCGATCCGCACCGCATTGTCGCCCTCGCCCAGGCGCAGCCCGTCCAGGCGCAGCAGCGGTCCGCGCCGGGTCCACTCCGTGTCGACATGGTCGAACACCACCGGGCGGCCGGCCCGCGCGCTCAACCACTCGGCGATCTTCTCCGGGTGGCGCTCGGCCAGCGGCAGGACCTGGCTGGCCACGCCCAGGACCAGGGCCATGCACACCAGCACCCCGGCCATGGCATACCAGGCGCCACGACGCGCAAGGCGCAGGCGACGGCGAAGCGGACTAGGCATTTGCCGGGGACCGGTCGCCGGCTAGCGGCCGCGGCGCGCGGATTTCAGAGCAGCACCACATCGAACTGCTCCTGCAGGTACTGCTCGTCGGCCTGGAAGCGGATCGACTTGCCGAGGAATTCCTCCAGCTCGGCCACCGCCGGCGATTCCTCTTCGGTGATCCGGGCCACTACCTTGGGCGAGGCGATCACCAGCAGGCGTGCGGCCTCGAACTGGCGCACCGCGCGGGTGATCTCGCGGAAGATCTCATAGGTCACCGTCTCGGCGGTCTTGACCGTGCCGCGGCCGCCGCATTCATGGCAAGGCTCGGACAGCTGCCGCTCCAGGCTCTCGATGGTGCGCTTGCGGGTCATCTCGACCAGGCCCAGCGGCGAGAATTCGTACACCGTGGTCTTGGCGTGGTCGCGCGACAGCGCCTTCTCCAGCGTGCGCAGCACCTGGCGGCGATGCTCGGGATCGTCCATGTCGATGAAGTCGATGATGATGATGCCGCCCAGGTTGCGCAGGCGCAGTTGCCTGGCCACCGACTGGGCCGCCTCCAGGTTGGTGCGGTAG
Source organism: Lysobacteraceae bacterium (assembly GCA_004173415.1). GTDB lineage: Bacteria > Pseudomonadota > Gammaproteobacteria > Xanthomonadales > Xanthomonadaceae > Pseudoxanthomonas_A. The sequence continues at coordinate 15,476 of SEHC01000024.1, read as the reverse complement.
ACGGTCTCCTCCAGGTTGCGCTGGCCCAGGAACGAACCGGTGTTGACGTCGATGGTGGTCATCGCCTCGGTCTGGTCGATGACCAGGTAGCCGCCCGACTTCAGCGGCACCTGTTTCTCCAGCGCGCGGCCGATCTCGTCCTCCACCCCGTACAGGTCGAAGATCGGGCGCTCGCCGGCATAGTGTTCGATGCGCTCGGCCAGCACCGGCATGTACTTGGCGGCGAAGGCCTGCAGGCGGTCGCAGGTCTCGCGCGAATCGACCTTCACTTTTTCCACGTCGCGGCGCATGAGGTCGCGCACCGCGCGCAATGGCAGGGTCAGGTCCTCGTAGACGCACGCGCCCACCGCCGAATCGCGGCTGCGCTGCTCGACCAGGGCCCAGACCCGCGCAAGGTAGGCGATGTCCTCGGCCAGCGCTTCCTGCGGCTGGCCTTCAGCGTTGGTGCGCACGATGTAGCCATGCCCACCATGGGTGGCGGCCAGTTCGCCGACCAGCGCCTTCAGGCGCAGGCGTTCGGCTTCGTCCTCGATCCGCGCGGATACGCCGATGACCTTGGACTGGGGCAGCAGCACCATGTAGCGGGAGGGGATGCTGATCTGCGTGGTCAGGCGCGCACCCTTGCTGCCGATCGGATCCTTGACCACCTGGACCACGATCTCCTGGCCGTCGCGCAGCAACTCGGCGATCGGCGGGGTGGCGCTGGCCGCCGGCATCGGCACTTCGACCTCTTCGCCGTTGGCCGCGGCCGGCATCGCCCGGACCACGTCGTTGGCATGCAGGAAGGCCGCGCGGTCCAGGCCCACGTCGACGAACGCCGCCTGCATGCCCGGCATGACCCGCTGCACCTTGCCCTTGTAGATGTTGCCGACCACGCCCCGGCGCCAGCCGCGCTCGATGTGCAGTTCCTGCAGCATGCCGTTCTCGACCACCGCCACCCGGGTCTCGCGCGGGGTCACGTTGACCAGTATTTCCTCGGACATCAGAGCACCCCGAATGACTTCAAAAGCTGCGATGTCTCGAACAACGGCAGGCCCATCACCCCCGAGTAGCTGCCGGACAGGTGCCGGACGAAACGCTCGGCCTCGCCCTGGATGGCGTAGGCGCCGGCCTTGCCCATCGGCTGGCCGCCCTGCACGTAGGCGGCGATCTCCGCCTCGCCCAGTTCGGTGAAGCTGACCTCGGTGACCGAGAACGCCTGTGCCTCGCGGCCCGCGCTGACCAGGGATACCACCGAAACCGCGCGATGGGTGCGGCCGGACAGGCGCCGCAGCATCGCCGAAGCATCGTCGGCATCGCGCGGCTTGCCGAACACCTCGTCGTCGAGGATCACCTCGGTATCGGCGCCCAGCACCAGCGCGCCCGGGCTGGACATGACTTTCAGGAGTCCGGCGCCGGCCTTTTCCCGGGCCACGCGGCGCACGTATTCGTCGGCCGGCTCGCCCGGCTGGCGATGCTCGGGGATGTCCAGGTCGAGGATGCCGAATTCCACCCCCAGGCGGGACAGCAATTCCGCGCGGCGGGGCGATTTGGATGCGAGATGCAACATCGGGGAAGGATACCCTGCGCATGCTGACTGAATGGTCGCCCGGCCCCGGGGTTCTTGCCGAACCCCGACATGGCTCACAACGCGTTCATGCCTTGCCGAACACCCTAGCCCGCGCCCTGGCGCGGCCCATGGGCCCCGCCTCATCCAAGGAGATCCTCATGCGTTCCAACCCGCTAAGCCCGCTGCTGCTCGCCCTGTCCCTCGCCTTCGGAGTCCCCGCCATGACCGCCCAAGCACAGAATGCCGCTGGATATGCGGTGCCCGGAGATGCCACCCTGCTGTCGGTGTCGGCCAATGCCCAGGCTTCGCGGGTACCCGACGTGGCCACCATTTCGGCCGGGGTGGTGACCCAGGCGGTGGACGGCAACGCGGCGATGCGCCAGAACGCCGAGCAGATGGCCAAGGTGATGGAGGCGATCAAGGACGCCGGCATCCCCGAGAAGGACGTGCAGACCAGCGGCATCAACCTGAGTCCGCAATACCGCTATGTCGAGAACGAAGCTCCGAAGATCACCGGTTTCCAGGCCAGCAACACGGTCAACCTCAAGGTGCGCGACATCGCCAGGCTGGGCAAGGTGCTCGACGCCCTGGCCGCCCAGGGCAGCAACCAGATCAACGGGCCGAGCTTCGAGATCGACCAGCCCGAACCGGTCTATGACGAGGCGCGCCTGGCCGCGCTGAAGAAGGCCCAGGCCCGGGCCGAGACCTATGCCAAGTCATTGGGCCTGCGCGTGCGCCGCATCGTCAGCATCTCCGAAGGCGGCGGCAACAATTTCCAGCCGGTGCCGATGATGGCCATGCGGGCGCAGAAGGCGGAGATGGATACCCAGGTCTCCCCCGGTGAAACCACGCTGTCGGTGAACGTGGACGTGGTCTTCGAACTGGGCAGGTAATCCGCCCGTCATTGCTCCGCAAGCATGACCAGAACGGCGCCGCAAGGCGCCGTTCCCGCATTCCCTGCGCGGGTCCCGACACCCGCGCCCTGCCCCCGACCTTGGTCGCGGTCCTATTGCAAGCCGAAGGGAAGCGGCGCATGGTCGGCCTGCGGCATGACTGCCGCCTTCAACCCCGCAGTCCGTGTCCAGGCGTTGTTCCTCTCGCATACCCGATATGGAGGTGGATCATGGTTCGCAGTGTGCCGCTGGATTCCCAAGCCCGTCCCGACCCTTCACGCATCCTGGCCATCACCGTGGCCATCGCAGTGCATGCTGTCGCCTTCCTGCTGTTGCTAGTGCCGATGGCAGTCCCGCCCTTGCAGGCGCTGGTCGAACCCAAGCCCGAAGTGATCTTCCTTCCGCCGAAGCAAAAGGTGGTCGAACTCAAGCCCGTCGATCCGCAGAAACAGATGCCGGTGACGCGGCCGCAGGATCCCAGGCCGGTTCGCGAGTCGACGACGCCGCAACAGCAGCCCGAGGTGATCGTCGATGAGGGAAGCGTGCCTGCGCAAACTGCAGACGCGTACGTTCCGGGCCCGTCGGTTCCGGAAGCCTTCGACCCCGGGCCGATCTCGGTCGGCAACCTGGGATACGCCAGGGCCACGCCCCCGCCGTATCCGCGCGCCGAGTTGCACAAGGGTATCGAAGGCACGGTGATGCTCAAGGTCCTGGTGGACGTCGACGGAACCCCACTGGAAGTCTCGGTCCAGCAGAGCAGCGGCAACAGGGCGCTGGACCGCAGCGCGCGCGAGCACGTGCTCAAGCATTGGCGGTTCCAGCCGGCGACGCGCGATGGCATCTCGGTGCAGGCCTACGGGGTCGTCCCGATCGTGTTCTCGCTGCAGTGAGCGGGGCCCGGTTCCCTCGCCGCCAGGCGAGGGAACCGGTGGCTCAGGCGCGGTGGTAAGGGTGGTTGGCCAGCATCGCCGCGGCGCGGTAGAGCTGTTCGGCCACCAGCAGCCGGGCCAGCATGTGCGGCAGGGTCAGCGGGCCAAGCGACCAGGTTTCGTGGGCCGTGGCGAGGACGTCGGCGGCATGGCCTTCGGGTCCGCCGATCAGGAAAGCGAGGTCGCGCCCCTGCCCTCGCCAGTGCTCCATGCGTCGTGCCAGCTGCTCCGAGGAATGGGCCTTGCCAGTCACCTCCAGGGCCACCACGTGCGCGCCACGCGGCAACGCGGACAGCACCCGCTTGCCTTCGTCGTCGATGGCCCGCTGCGGATCGCGGCCCTTGCCGCGCAGGCCTGGCTCGATTTCCACCAGTTCCAGCGGCAACCAGTGCGACAGGCGCTTCTGGTATTCGGAGAATCCCTGCGCCACCCACGCGGGCGCGCGCTCACCGGTGGCGATCAGTCGCGCCTTCATCGGCGCGGGACGAGCGGATCAGCCCCGCTGTTCATCCGTGGGGTCGGCCTCGCCGGGCTGGTCGCCGACCGTCCACAAGCGCTCCAGCGCGTAGAACTCGCGCACCCGCGGCAGCATCACGTGAACGATGACATCGCCCAGGTCCACCAGCACCCATTCGGCTTCGCGTTCGCCCTCGACGCCCAGCGGCATCACATCGAGCTTCTTGGCGAACTTGACCACTTCGTCGGCGCTGGACTTGACGTGGCGGGTGGAGGTGCCCGAGGCGATCACCATGTAGTCGGCGACGCTGGACTTGCCGCGCACGTCGATCTCGACGACGTCCTTGGCCTTCAACTCCGCGAGTGCCGCATGGACGGTGGCCAGCAGGTCCGGGACGGACGGCGGCGGGCTGGGAAGGCGGGTCTTGATGACTTGTGCTTGGCTGGACAAAGGCTTGGAAGCTCCTGGGATTGGGGCGAATTATAGCGGACTGCGCCCCGGCGCCAGCCCGGCGTACAGGCCATGGCTGACGATGTAGGCGGCCACGGCCGGCGGCACCAGGGACTTCCAGGGCCGGCCGGCGGCGATCCGGCCGCGGACCTCGCTGGCCGACTCGGGGCGCAACGGCGGGTCCAGCAGGAACAGTCGCCCTGCCGGAAGCCGTTCCAGCTCGGCGGCCGAGGCAGACCAGCGGCCGGCCGAGACCGCCGCCAGCTCCGGGGCGGGACCGGCTTCCCCGGCCTGGCCCCCGACGGCGCTGCCCGGGCGCGGGGCGACCACGAAATGGGCCAGCCCGAACAAGTCCCGCCATTGGTGCCAGGTCGGCAGTCCCAGGTAGCTGTCGGCCCCGATCAACAGGGCGACCGGCGCCTCGGGGCCCAGTTCGGCGCGCAGCTGGCGCAGGGTGTCGATGCTGTAGGAGCGCCCCTCGCGCTGCAGCTCGCGCGGGTCCACGACCAGGCCGGGTTCGCCGGCGACGGCCAGTTCCAGCATGTGCACGCGCTGCCCTGCGTCCGCCCCGGGCGGCGCGCGATGCGGCGGATCGGCCGCCGGCATCAGCCGCACCGTGCAGCGCAGTTCATCCCGGGCCGAGCACGCGATGGCCAGGTGTCCGTTGTGGACCGGGTCGAAGGTGCCGCCGTAATACAGGTGCAGCGACGAATCCAAGCGCAGCGCCTCAGGCCACCAGCAGGCGCACCGCACGCGCCTCGGCGACCGCCAGCAGCAGGCGCTCCAGCGCAATCCAGGCATCACCGGCGGCACGGCCCTTGGCGATCCGGTCGATGCGCGAGGCCTCGGCCACGAACCGTTCCCAACGCGCCGGGTTGGGGTGGCGCTGCAAGGCACGCTTGAACGGCGCCTGCTTGCTTTCCCAGATGCCCTGCGTCTTCATTTCCGATGCCAGGTTGGCCCCGCGCGCCTGGGCCCGGGCCAGGGCCGCGGTGCGCAGCAGCTCCCTGACCAGCATCGGCAGCAGCCCGGCGACCGCGTCGCCCTCGCCACGCAGGCCGGCCAGCATCCGCGACACTTGCGCGGCCTGGCCGCCCAGGGTCGCGTCGACCAGCCGGAACACGTCGTAGCGCGCCGCGTCGGCGACCAGGTCCTGCATCCGCCCTGCATCCAGGGTGGCGCCGTCGCTGAGCAGCGCCAGCTTGTCGATCTCCTGCGCGGCGGCCAGCAGGTTGCCTTCCACCCGCTCCACCAGCACCTGCACCGCCTCGCGATCGGCGCGCAAGCCGCGGACCCGCAGCCGGCCTTCGACCCAGCCGGCCAGTTCGTGCGGTTTGACCGCCCAGGCCACCGCCAGCACCCCGGCCTTGTCGACCGCCTCGGTCCACTTGCCGTGGTGGGCCTTGCTCCACTCGGACGCCGTGATCAGCAGGACCACGTCGGACGGCGGCGCCTGGCAGAACTCGATGATCGCCTTGATCCCGTCTTTGCCCGGCTTGCCGGTCGGCAGCCTCAGCTCCACCAGGCGCCGGCTGCTGAACAGGCTGGGCGCGTTGAACGTGGCCTGCAGGGCGTCCCAGTCGAAATCGCGGCTGTCGGCATCGAACACCTCGCGCTCGCCGATGCCCTGGGCGCGGGCCAGCCGGCGGACCGCGTCGGCCGCTTCCAGCACCCGCAGCATTTCCGGCCCGGCGACCAGGTACACCGGTTGCAGCGGTGCATCGTCGGCCAATGCGGCCAGACGTTCCGGGCTGGTCTCCACTACGGCGTGGTGCCCTGGACCTGGGCGCCGCCCTTGATCACGCCGTCTATGCGCCGCAGGATCGCGGCCGACATCTCCCGGCGCAACTCGTTGGCGATGACTTCCCGCTCGGTGGTGGTGCCGGTGACGTTCTGCGGCGGCGAGACGTAGTCACGCGACAGCTCCACCGCCTGCTGCGGCACAAGTTCGGAACCATCCGCACGGCGGAACACGAACACCGCCGCGTAGCGCAGGCTGAACTCCTGGGCCCGGCCCTGCGATCAGGACGAGGGCGACGGTGGCAAGCAAGCGGAATCGGGGCATGGGCGGCGTATCGGGTCGGATGGGCAAGCAGGCCACAAGTTACCGCAAACGATGTGAATCGCCCACACCACGCGGCCCGCGCAGGCATGCGAGGCTGCTTGCGCAACAGCGGCCACGCGGGCTGCTCTGGAAACCGCACCCGGCGGCAGCGACCTCAGGCAGCGACGATGTTGACGATCTTGCCCGGCACGATGATCACCTTGCGGATCTCCAGGCCCTGCATGAACTTGGCCGTATTCGGCTCGGCCCTGGCCAGGGCCTCCACCTGGTCGCGCGGCAGGTCGGCGGCGACCTCGATGGTGCCGCGCAGCTTGCCGTTGACCTGCACCGCCAGGGTCACCTGGTCGCGGACCAGCGCCGAGCTGTCGGGCCGCGGGAACGGCAGGTCCTCAAGCAGGGTTTCGGCATGGCCCAGGGCCTGCCACAAGGCATGGCTGGTGTGCGGGGTGATCGGATTGAGCAGCAGCACCGCCGTCTCCAGCGCTTCCTGGCGCACCGCGCGGCCGGCGTCGCTGGCGTCGTCGAACCGGTTCAGCGCGTTGGACAGCTCCATCACCGCGGCGATGGCGGTGTTGAAGCTGTGGCGCTTGCCATAGTCGCCGCCGACCTTGTCGATGGTCTCGTGGGTCTTGCGGCGCAGCGCCTTCTGCTCGGCCGACAGCCCCGGATGGTCGGCCAGCGACGCGGCCGGGCCGCCCAGCGCGTGCTTCTGCACCTGCGCCCACAGCCGGCGCAGGAATCGCGACATGCCTTCCACGCCGGCTTCGTTCCATTCCAGAGACTGTTCCGGCGGCGCGGCGAACATCGAGAACAGGCGCACCGTGTCGGCGCCGTACTTGTCGACCATCGCCTGCGGGTCGACGCCGTTGTTCTTGGACTTGGACATCTTCTCGCTGCCGCCGATCGACACCGGCAGGCCGTCGGCAACCAGCTTCGCGCCGGTCACCCGGCCGCGCTCGTCGCGCTGCACTTCCACGTCGGCCGGGTTGATCCATTCCTTGTGCCCGCTGGCCGACTCGCGATAGTAGGTGTCGGCGATGACCATGCCCTGGCACAGCAGGTTGGCCGCAGGTTCGTCGCTGTCCACCAGCCGCGCGTCGCGCAGGAGCTTGTGGTAGAAGCGGAAGTACATCAGGTGCAGGATCGCGTGCTCGATGCCGCCGATGTACTGGTCCACCGGCAGCCAGTAGTTGCCGCGCCGGTCAACCATGTCCCTGGCCCCGGGTGAGGTGTAGCGCGCGTAGTACCAGCTCGACTCCATGAAGGTGTCGAAGGTGTCGGTCTCGCGCTCGGCCGCGCCGCCGCATTCCGGACAGGTGGTCTTGCGCCATTCCGGGTTGGCCTTGATCGGCGACTTGACCCCGTCCAGGACCACGTTCTCCGGCAGCACCACCGGCAGCTGGCTCTCGGGCACCGGCACCGCGCCGCACTTGTCGCAATAGATGACCGGGATCGGACAGCCCCAGTAGCGCTGGCGCGACACGCCCCAGTCGCGAAGGCGGTAGTTGATCCGCCGCTGGCCGCGGCCCTGCCGCTCGAAGCGCTCGGCCAGCGCCTCGAAGGCGCCGCGATAGCCCAGCCCGTCGAACTCGCCCGAGTTGACCAGCTCCAGGTCCGGCCGCGCCTTGTCGGCGTACCAGTCCTGCCAGGTGGTGGGGTCGTAGCGGGATTCGGCCTCGTTCTTCGGCGACTTCAGCGCAATGACCTGCTGGATCGGCAGCGCGTACTTGCGGGCGAACTCGAAGTCGCGCTGGTCATGGCCCGGCACCGCCATCACCGCGCCGGTGCCGTAGCCCATCAGCACGAAGTTGGCGACCCACACCGGCAGCCTGTCGCCGGTGACCGGATGCACCGCGCGCAGGCCGGTGTCCATGCCGCGCTTTTCCTGGGTTTCCAGTTCCGCCTCGGAAACGCCGCCGTGCTTCAGTTCGTCCAGGAAAGCGGCCAGCGCCGGATTGGAAGCGGCGGCCTTCAGCGCCAGCGGATGCTCGCCGGCGATCGACAGGAAGGTCGCGCCCATCAGCGTGTCCGGGCGGGTGGTGAACACGGTCAGGGACTCGTGTCCTTCCACCGCGAACTTGATCTCCAGGCCTTCCGAACGGCCGATCCAGTTGCGCTGCATGGTCTTGACCGAATCCGGCCAGCCCGGCAGATTGTCCAGGCCGTCCAGCAGTTCCTGCGCGTAGTCGGTGATGCGCAGGAACCACTGCGGGATCTCGCGCTTCTCGACCAGCGCGCCGGAACGCCAGCCGCGGCCGTCGATGACCTGCTCGTTGGCCAGCACGGTCTGGTCGACCGGATCCCAGTTGACCACCGAGTTCTTGCGGTAGGCGATGCCCTTGCGCAGCAGGCGCACGAACATGCGCTGCTCGTGCACGTAGTAGTCGGGCCGGCAGGTGGCGAACTCGCGCGACCAGTCGATCGCGTAGCCCAGCGACTTCAGCTGGCTGCGCATGTGCTCGATGTTGGCGTAGGTCCACTTGGCCGGCGCGGTGTTGTTCTTGATCGCCGCGTTCTCGGCCGGCAGGCCGAATGCATCCCAGCCCATCGGCTGCAGCACGTTCTTGCCGGTCATGCGCTGGTAGCGGCTGATCACGTCGCCGATGGTGTAGTTGCGCACGTGGCCCATGTGCAGCGCACCGGACGGATACGGAAGCATCGACAGGCAGTAGAACTTGGGCTTGTCGGAGGTTTCGTTGACCTCGAAGGCGCGGCTGCGGTCCCAGAAGGACTGGGCGGCGGTTTCGATGGTCTTGGGATCGTGGGCGACGGGTTCGGCGGAAACGGACATGAAGGACGGGCTTCGATGCGGAAATCAAGCTGCGAAGCCTACCGCAGTGCACCAGACACCGCCATGCCGACGGCTATGATGCAGCGTCCTTCACGGAGTCCCGCATGCGCCTTCCCGCCCTTTTGCCGATTGTCCTGGCCAGCCAGGCCGCGCTCGCCGCCGAACCGGCCCCGCTGCCGGCGGCCCCGGCCCAGGCCCTGCACTGCGAACGCCTGTTCGATGCCCGCACCGGCAAGGTGCTGGGGGAGCACACCGTGGTGGTCCGCGAAGGCCGTATCGAATCGGTGCTGCCGGGCCGGGCCAAGCTGGTCGACGGCACCGTCTCGGTGGTCCTGGCCGGCCGTACCTGCCTGCCCGGTTTCACCGACCTGCACGTGCACCTGGGTTCGCAGTCCAGCCCGCAGAGCTACTCCGAGGGTTTCCGCCTGGATCCGGCCGACTACGCCTTCCGCTCGGTCGGCTACGCGGAAAAGACCCTGATGGCCGGGTTCACCAGCGTGCGCGACCTGGGCGGCGAGATCAGCCCGCACCTGCGCGATGCGGTCAACCAGGGCCTGGTCAAGGGCCCGCGCATCCATGCCGCCGGCAAGTCCATCGCCACCACCGGCGGCCATGCCGATCCCACCAACGGCCTCAACAGCGAACTGGAGCACCTGCTCGGCCCGCCCGGCCCCACCGAGGGCGTGGTCAACTCGATCGACGACGCACGCCAGGCCGTGCGCCAGCGCTACAAGGACGGCAGCGACTTGGTCAAGATCACCGCCACCGGCGGCGTGCTCAGCTACGCCAAGTCGGCCGACGCGCCGCAGTTCACCGTCGAGGAAGTGCGCGCCATCGTCGACACCGCCCGCGACTACGGCTACACCGTCGCCGCGCACGCGCACGGCACCGAGGGCATGAAGCGCGCGGTGCTCGGCGGGGTCACCAGCATCGAGCACGGCACCGAGATGACCGACGAGGTCATGGCGCTGATGAAGCAGAAAGGCACCTGGTACGTGCCGACCATCTCCGCCGGCCGCTTCGTCGCCGAGAAGGCCAAGGTCGAGGGCTACTTCCCGGCCATCGTCCGGCCCAAGGCGATCCGCATCGGCGCGCAGATCCAGCAGACCGCCGGCCGCGCCTACAGGTCCGGGGTGAAGATCGCCTTCGGCACCGACATGGGCGTGGGCCCGCACGGCGACAACGCGCGCGAGTTCCTGTACATGGTCGAAGCCGGGATCCCGGCGGCCTACGCGCTGCAGTCGGCGACCCTGCACGCGGCCAGCGTGCTCGGCGTCGACGACCAGGGCGTGATCGAGCCAGGCAAGCGCGCCGACATCATCGCCCTGCCCGGCGACCCGGTGGCCGACATCGGCAACGTGATGAAGGTGGACTTCGTGATGAAGGATGGCGTGATCTACCGCAAACCGGACACGCAGCCACCCGCGGAGTAGTTGGCCGGCAATCGGCGGCGCCAGCCTTCGCCCCCGCGCCGCGGCGTTTGTTTCAGCCCTGCGCGCCTGCGCCCCGCCACGTGCCTGCGTAGGCCAGCCAGGCGAACCACGCGGCGAACGCGCCGCGCTGGGCGACTGCCGCCGGCATCACCTCGCCCAGCACGAAGCCGGCCACCAGCAGCGTCAATGCGGCCAGCAAGGTCAGCCCCGCGAACCCGCGTTGCCGGCGGCAGCCCGCCGCCAGCAGCAGGGCGCCGGCGAGGAAGGCCACGCTCCACAGCATCCACGCGGTGCCGTGCAGGCGGCTGGCCTCGCTTTCCAGGTCGCTGGGATCCAGCGGCAACAGGCCCAGGGCCAGGAAGGCCAGCGCCGACAGCAACACCAGTTGCGCGCCGATCCGCGGCATCCAGCCGCTGCCGGCGCCCAGCCTGCGCCGCAGCTCCAGCGCGACCACCGCGGCCAGTGCGCCCGGCAGCACGTACGCCAGCAGGTTGAAGGCGAGCGCGCGCGGGAAACCGCTGGCGCCGAGCAGCGACACCGGGTACTGCCACTGCAGGTAACCATCCAGGGCCGCGCCGAACCCGGCCAGCGCGGCGGTGAACACCAGCGCGGCGGCAAGGCCGGCCCAGCGCAGCGCGGCACTCATTCGACCTTCCATCGGAACACCTCCTCCACGCCCACGCCAAAGGCGCGGGCGATGCGGAACGCCAGTTCCAGCGACGGCGAATACCGGCCGGCTTCCAGCGCGATGATGGTCTGCCGGGTCACCCCGCAGGCCTGGGCTAGCGCTTCCTGGGTCATCTCGCCGCGCTCGAAGCGCCAGCGCCGGATCTCGTTGGCCAGCGGCGTGCCGCTCACCGGCGGTCGCGCCAGTAGAGCAGCACGGTCGCGGCGTATTCGCACAGCCATCCCCACATCAGCGCGAACACCAGCAGGTTGGCGATCATGAAGTGGGTCGCCCATTGCAGCCTGTCGGCGGGCGAGAAACCCAGCATCACCGCCAGGCCGATGACCACGAACACCAGCGCGCTGCGACCCCAGGCGCTGGCCTGCTTCTCGATCTCCAGGTCGCGCTCATCCTGCTGCACCGCTCCCTTCCAGCGCGACCCCATCACGCTGGACAGCAGGATCCAGGCGACCAGCAGCATCACCAGGTTGCGGGCGACGGCGCTGGCACCGGCGCTGTTCTGCTCGAACACCGAGACATGGGAGAGGAAATAGACGATGGCCACCAGGGTGAAGCCGAAGCCCACCCAGGCCCGCCATTCGCCCGGCGAGACCACCGCCTCCAGCTCGCCGCGCGGCAACCGCGACACTCCGTACAGGGACAGCCACGCCGTGGTCACCAGCACGGCCATGCCCAGCTTGCCCGCGTCAACGCCCAGCACATCGGCCGGGCCGGCCAGCAGCAACCACAGGGCCAGGCCGGCGGCGAGCAGCAAGCCCGACCACGCCCAGCGACGCATACCCCCGACCTTTCCCATGACGTAACCCCTGGCGGACTAAATGTAAAAAATACTTTACCCCTCCGACACGCGATGTCAAGTGTTCTTTACATCGCCTTGTATCCTCGACCCCTGCCACCATCTCACCGGCACGCCACCACCCCCGGCCTCCACCCGGGCCGCCACCCAGACCAATCCAGCGTCCAGCGAGTCCGCCATGTCCGAGCTGCCCCACGTTTTCGACGCCACCACCGAGACCTTCGAGGCCGAAGTCCTGCAGAAGTCCATGCAGACCCCGGTGCTGGTCGATTTCTGGGCGACCTGGTGCGGGCCGTGCAAGACCCTGGGGCCGATCCTGGAAAAGCTGGCGGGCGAGTACCACGGCAGTTTCCAGCTGGCCAAGGTCGACGTGGACAAGGAGCAGGAGATCGCCGCGGCCTTCCAGATCCGCTCGGTGCCGACCGTGTTCCTGGTCAAGGGCGGGCAGATCGTCGACGGCTTCCCCGGCGCGGTGCCCGAGGGCCAGTTGCGCGAATTCCTCAAGCAGCACGGGATCGAACCGGGCATCCCGGCGGCCGAAGAGCCTGTGGCCGAGGAAGCCGCCCCGCTGGATCCGCACGCCCAGGTCATGTCCCTGCGCAAGGCCATCGAAGCCGAGCCGGACAAGGCCGAGCTGCAGCTGGACCTGGCCCTGGCCCTGCTCAAGACCGGCGCAGCCCATGAGGCCGAGGGCCTGCTCGACGCCCTGCCCGCCAACCTGGCCACCGATGACCGCGCCGTGCGCGGACGGGCGCGGCTGCAGTTCGCCGCCCTGCTCAAGGACGCGCCGCCGGTCGAGGTCCTGGAAGCGGCGATCGCGGCCAACCCGGACGACCTCCGTGCGCGCCACCTGCTCGGCGCCCAGCGCCTGGTCGGCGGCCAGGCCGAGGCCGCGCTGGAGCAGTTCATGGAGATGCTCCGCCGCAACCGCGGCTACGAGGACGGCCTGCCGAAGAAGGTCCTGATCGATGCCTTCCGGGTGGTCGAGGACGAAGACCTGGTCGGCCAGTACCGAAGGAAAATGTCGTCGCTGCTGTTCTGAGCCCGTCGCTCCATACTTTTGCGTATGGTAGGCTGGCCGCCGTTTTTTACGCGGGCCAGCGCATGAAATCCACGCTTCTACGTCGCCTGTTCAATTTCTGGGCGCCGTTCCTGCTCAGCGGCATCCACATCACCCGCATCACCCCGGACTGGAGGCACGTCCGGGTCGAGCTGCGCATGCGGCCGTGGAACCGCAACTACGTGGGCACCCATTTCGGCGGCAGCCTGTTCGCCATGACCGACCCGTTCTGGATGATCCAGATCAAGGAATGCCTGGGCAACGATTACATCGTCTGGGACAAGGCAGCCGAGATCGAATTCGTCAAACCCGGCAAGGGCACCGTGCATGCCGAGTTCAAGGTGGATGACCGCCTGCTGGAGGAAATCCGCTCGGCCACCGCAGGCGGCGACAAGTATCTGCGCTGGCTACCCGTCCAGATCCTCGACCGGCAGGGCGACGTGGTGGCCAAGGTCAACAAGCAGGTTTACGTGCGGCGCAAGCCTCACCGGCGCCCGGCGCGCGGCGAGGCACCCGCGGACTGAAGCCTGCTGGCTGGCAGTGGTACCGACCAGGTGCCGTCATGCCGACCGCTGCCCTGGTCCCGCTTTTCATAAATCGCGGTACCCAGCGTGCCCGACTCGAGGTCGAGCCGCAGGGCGCGCGTCGGACTCCGCAGTGACGCTGGCAGGCCCGCAAGCGCAGCAGGGTCAACCGGACCTTGCTGTTCACGCAGCTGGAGCAATGCCGCCATCACGCGCAGACGCGCATCGGCGTCCTGCAAGCGCAGGCCGTAGTCGGAATAGGCCGGCTGGGCGATATCGGCGAGGATGCAGCCGACAGCATTGGACGCGCATTGCAGCGACCAGAGCGTGGGCGGACGAGCGGGGTCGACAAGCGGCCGATCCTGGGCCTGCAGCGCACGTGCCTGCTCGCCGCAATACCAGGCGAACTTGGGAGCCATCCGGGCCACAGTGCGCTCCGGATCGAAAAACAGTCGCGACATCCACCGCGGCATTTCCTTGTCGATAACGCCACCTGCGACCTCCGCCGAGATCTGGCTACGCATTCCGCCCGTCACGAAGCGCGCCTCGCCGAGCATGCTCCGGCAAACGCCATCCTGTGCCGGCAAAGGCAGGACGAAGGCGGATTGACACTCCATCGGCAACACATGGTTGCGCGGCAGTTCGGCCAGCATGTCGGCCAGCAGGGTCGCATGGCCCTGCACCAGCGCCGCGCCAATCATGCTGCCGATGAGGTTGTCGCCCGAGACAATCATCTTCCGGCCCTGGGCCACGCCGGCGCATGCGCCGGCCAGGCCTGCATGGATTTTGCCTTGCGCAAAGAGCCACGCATTTCGAGTGTTCAAGCGGGTCAGCGGTTGATACGCCGGTAACGGCATGTCCAACCGCGGTGGAAACGGGTTGGCGAAATGGTCCCAGATGGACAAGTCCGCGGCACGGTCCAGCGAGGCCGCATTTCGCTCGAGCATGCCGGCGTACGCCTGCGGCGAGGCGCGCACGCGCGACAGGCATCCCGACTCGCGCAACGAACACCACGCCGGATCGCCAGCTCTGCTTTCGCCCAGTGCCGGCCAGTCTTCCAGGGCGCTGCGCCAACCAGGCGCACTTGCGCCATCCTCTTTCTGTGGCGGGCGCGCGGCGAAACGACGCAAGTCTTCGGCAAGCAGCCGCGCACGCTCCGTCTTCGGCACGTCGCGGGCGACCGCATACAGCTCGGCGAAGCCGTCGACACCTGTCTGGACCGGAGGGGCGTCGATCAGTGCCATCGCTTCCTGCTCAAGCGTGGACGGCCGCATCGCGCGCGATGACAGGTAGACCGCAAACACCCCGAGCAGCAGCACGATCGCTGCCGCCGCCAGCCACTTCAACGTCCGGACCATGATTTCCCCCTGACCGATGTACCCCGTCGCCGCGGCTCAGGATAACCGCCACCCTCTACAATAGTGCGCATGCACAACGACTCCCACGCTCCGCGCCCCTCCCTCCAGAAGCTGTTCCTCACCGGCCTGCTGACCCTGTTGCCGATCTGGCTGACCTGGGTGGTGGTGAAGTTCGTGTTCGTGCTGTTGTCGGACATCAGCCGGCCGCTGGTGGAACCCATGTCACAGCAGATCGCCGCTTCCTTCCCCGGTTACATGGGCTGGTTCAACGCGCAGTGGGTACAGGCGGCCATCGCCCTGGTGGCGACTTTGTTCGTGATCCTCGCGGTGGGCGTGCTCAGCCGGCGGGTGATCGGCCAGCGCATGCTGGGCTGGTTCGAGAGCCTGGTCCTGCGCATCCCGCTGGCCAGCACCATCTACACCAGCGCGCGCCAGTTGCTGAACATCCTGCAGACCAAGCCCGGCAGCACCCAGCGCGTGGTG
>SEHC01000355.1 GCA_004173415.1 Lysobacteraceae bacterium | reverse complement strand
TCGAGGATCTTCTCGATCCCGGTCTCGGCCAGCGCGCGCAATCCGTCCATCGGCAAGCCCAGGCGCAGGGCGCGACCGGCGACCTGGGCCAGGGATTCCTCGCCGGTCACGTACAGCGAGGGCAGCGACTGCGACATCTGCGCCATCGCCTGCAGCAGGAGGGTGGACTTGCCGATGCCCGGATCGCCGCCGACCAGGACCACCGCGCCCTCGACCAGGCCGCCGCCGAGCACGCGGTCGAACTCGCCGATCCCGGTCGATACGCGCGCTTCCTCACTGCTGCGCACGTCCTTCAGCGCAGTGACCTTGGGCGCCTCCAGCTTGCCGGCCCAGCCGCTGCGCCGCGAGGCCGAGGGCGTGGCGGCCGCCGATTCGAGCACGATCTCTGACAGGGAGTTCCACGCGCCGCATTCGGCGCACTGGCCCTGCCATTTGTTGTGCTCGGCGCCGCATTCGCTGCAGACGTAGGCGGTCTTGCTCTTGGCCATGCCAGTCCCGTTCACCCGATCCAGTGCACAGGATAGACGGCTGCCATCTCGCTGGGCGAGACCGGAGGCGATGAGGCGCAGCACCCCCGACGCTCCGACTGTAGGAACGACGGGCAGGAACGACGGGCAGGAGCGACGACAGTGGCCAAGCTGGCCATGCCGGAATCGAGGCGGGCGGGTGCGTTGCCGGGCCCACTGCTTCGCGACCGGCATCGCTCCTGCCGCGGTTGCGCCTTGCATGAGGCGCGGCCTGCCGCTTCACCATCCTTCTACCCCTACGCCCCTATGGTGGCCGCCCCACCCCACAAGGAGTACAACCTTTGACCACGGACCTGCCTACCGTCGCCCATGTCGACCTCGATCGCTACCTGGGCAAGTGGTACGAGATCGCGCGCAAGCCGATGCGCCACGAGGACGCTACCGCGAGCAACATCACCGCCGACTACTCGCTCAACGAGGACGGCTCGGTGCGGGTGCTCAACTCCTGCATCAACGAGGACGGGGAACCCGAGCAATCCGAAGGCCAGGCCAGGCCGGTGGACGGCAGCAACGCAAGGCTCGAAGTCAGCTTCCTGCCGCAGGGCCTGCGCTGGATCCCGTTCACCAAGGGCGACTACTGGATCATGCGCCTGGACGAGGAGTACCAGACCGCGCTGGTCGGGGACCCGCAACGCAAGTTCCTGTGGCTGCTGCACCGCAATCCGCAACTGGATGCCGGCACCCGTGCGCAATGGCTGGGGTTCGCCCAGGCCCGGGGTTACGACATCAGCGACATCATCGTGCCGGTGCAGACCGGCCAGGCCTGATCGGGGCGCATGCGGGCGCTTGCCTGCACCGTCCTCGCATCGTGTTGGAGCCGTCCCCCGGGGCGGCTCCGTTGTTTGATCCGACAGACGGGACGGTCAACGTCCCTAGCGCAGGGCGGTCTCGCCGATCGCGTCCGGCGCCTGCGCGGGACTGGCCGCCGTTCCCGTCGGTGCCGGTTGCCCGCGCCAGGCCAGCGGCAGAGCCGCCAGGCTGGTGGCGCAGACCACGGCCACCGCGATGGCCACCGACCGGGGCAGGACGCTTCCATCCAGCCACTGTCCGGTCGCCAGGGGCACTACGCCCAACAGCAGCAGACGCGCGGCTTCGAGCCACGGCGCCGCAGCGCGCGCTTCGAGCAACGCGCCCACCACGCACAGCGAAGCCACCAGGAACACCACGTACAGCACCGCCTGCAGCAGCGGCAATGCGGGCGCCACCTGCAGGAAATGCACGCCCATGCCCAGCAGCATCGCGAACTGGGCCAGGCAGTAGATCGACAGGGCGCGCGACAGCGGTGGATCGTAGTCGACGCGGTGCAGGTCGAAATCCGGCTTGGGGAATCGTTCGGCGACATCGGCCGGGCGCCAGCCCGGGCGCGCGAACCATACCCGCAGCTTGTCGCCCCAGCGACGCGCATGCCAGGCGTCCTTGGCCATGGCCCAGTACACCTCGGCATTGGCCCACAGCGGGTTCCAGCTGCGCAGCGGCGCGCGCGTGCCGTAGATCGGCCGGTCGATGTCGTCTTCCTCGACGAAGCTGCCGAACATCCGGTCCCAGAGGATGAAGATGCCGCCGTAGTTGCGGTCCAGGTAGCGGTCGTTGACCGCGTGGTGGGCGCGATGGTTGGAAGGCGAGGCGAACACCTTGTCGAACCAGCCCAGCTTGCCGACCAGTTCGGTGTGAATCCAGTACTGGTACAGCAGGTCGATCACCGCCACCACCGCGAACACTTCCACCGGATAGCCCAGCAGCGCCATCGGCAGGTAGAAGATCCAGCCCAGCAGCACGCCGCTGCCGGTCTGGCGCAGCGCGGTGCTGAGGTTGTACCGCTCGCTCTGGTGGTGGACCACGTGCGCGGCCCACAGCACGTTGACCTCGTGGCCCATGCGATGCAGCCAGTAGTAGCAGAAGTCGTACAGGACCAGCGCGCTGATCCAGGTCCAGGCGCTGTCCATCGGCAACTCGAACAGCGCCACCTTCTGCACCACCCAGGCGTAGATGCCGATGGTCAGGACCTTGGCGAACACGCCGACAACCTGGGACAGCACGCCCAGGCCGATGCTGTTGATGGCGTCGTTGAGGCGGTACACGCGCCGCTTCATGATCCACGCCGCCAGCAGTTCGATCGCCATCAGGATGAAGAATCCCGGGATGGCGAACATCATGATCCTGTCAGCCATGGGCCACCTCCTGGCCGGCATCCACCGAACGGGCGATGCACCAGCACGAGGCGTAGTATCCCGCCAGCACCCACAGCGGTGCCAGTGGGAT
>SEHC01000354.1 GCA_004173415.1 Lysobacteraceae bacterium | reverse complement strand
AGCGCAACGCGACGCAAGCGCAGCTGATCCTGGAGCACGCTCGCCGGCCAATGCTGGTCGAACGATGCCAGCTCGCGCTTCGCCTCGGCGAAGCGCGACTGTCTGCCGAGCAACTCGGCCGCATGCAGGTTGGCCATCCTCGTGTCGGTCACGTTCAGTGCCTGCTGGCACCATTTGCAGCCACCGAACTCGCTGTAGGCCCGGCCGCGATTGGCGGCGATCCAGCGCGCCTCGACCAGGGCCTTGTCCAGGTCGTTGCCGGCGGTATAGGCCTCCAGCAAGGCCACGTGGGTCTGGAACAACTCATTGCCGTCCAGTAGCGGGACAAGCTCGGCTACCGCCGCCGATGGCTTGCCTTTGCGCTGCAGCTCCCGGGCCGCCAGGATCCGCAACAAGGAACCCACCGGGGGCAACGAAGCGGTCTTGTCGCCTTTCTGGATCGCGCGGATCGCCCGTGCCGCGATGTCCCCATTCCCCATCCGCTGGGCGAGGAATCCGGCGTAGGCGAGCAGTGAGGCGTCATCGCGCGCGCCGCTGTTGCTCTGCGGCGACTCGAGCGATGCCAGCGCCAGCTCCGACAAGGTCGCCAGGGTGGCCAGCGAGGCTGCGTGGTCGCCCTTGGCCCACTGGGCGACTGCCAGCGGATAAAGGCCCTCGCGGAACCGGCTGGTACCCGGCGTGGTGGCGGCGCCCACCTGTCGGGCTTCGGCAATGGCCAGGTCCCACTTCCCTTGGTCCAGGTAGATGGAAACCCGCTGGAAATGCCCGGGATCGATCTCGGTCGGCTTTGGCCAACCGCGCTCGGCTTCGCCGAACCGTCCCTGCGCCGCTTGCCCTGCCGCGCGCCAGGCCCTGGAACTGCCCAGCTCGCTGATGATCGCCATGCCGAAGGCCTTGTCGGCCTCCTCGTACTGGCCGAGCGCAAGCCTCATCCTGCCCAGCAGTTCGGCCGAAATCGCCGCGAACTCGTTCTTCGTCGAGGCAGCCCGCGTGGCATAGGGCAATGCCTCGGCATAGCGATTCTGCACTTCCAGCGCATAGCCCACGTTCGCCGCCGCGGGAAAGAATTCCGGATACAAGTTGGACATCTGCATCCACTTCTCATACGCCTGCTCCGGCGCGTCCACCTGGGCTATCCAGGCATCCAGATACAGCTGGTCGCGCGGCGGCAACTTGTCCCGGAAACCGTACGCACGACGCAGGCTGGGCAGCCCTTCCGGCAACTTCTGCAGCGCGTTGTAGCTGCGCAAGATGCCCATGTGGGCCAGGGCGAAACTGTCGTCCAGCGAGACCGCGCGTTCGTAGAACCCCCTCGCTTCGGGGTACCTGCCCTGGCCGTAGGCCTTCTGGCCGAGGGCATAGGCACGCAGGGCATCGATGTTGCGCGTGGTCACCTGCGGCAACGGCACCGAATCCTTCTCGATCGAAGCCATTGCCTCGCCCAGCTTGACGCGCAGGCGCGAGGTGACCTTGTCTATCGAATCCAGCGCCGAGCCGGCGCCGATGCCGTCGGCCGATTCGGCGTACACGGTGGTCTGCGTGGTCGGATCGATGACCTCGGCGCTGATCCGCACCCGCCCGCCCACTTCCGACACCGTCGGCAGGATCACCGCCCGCGCGCCATCGCGCAACGCGATCTCCGAAGCGACCGCACGGTCCAGCGGGGTGCCCGGCTGGCGCTGCATCCGCGCCAGGGTGTCGCGCGCCTTCATGTCGCTCAGCAGGTTGACGTAGCGCGACTGCTCCAGGCTGATGCGGAAGGCCTGTTCCAGGGAATCGTCCAGCACCTTCTCGCCGGTCAGGTTGCGCAGGTCGCCGACCACCACCCAGTCGCGCTCGGCGAAGGCGATGGCCGGTTGCGGCTTGCCCAGGAACCAGCCGCCGATGCCCAGCCCGGCCAGGATCACCACTTCGGCGGCCAGCGCGGCCGGCCGCCGCCACAGCGGAATGTCGCGCCAGGCCTTGGGGGTGTTGCCCGGCGATCGCAACGGCGCGATGCCCACTTCGCCAACCTCGAAGATCTCCTGCGCCTGCGGCACGCCCTTGAACCGCCAGCGCCCGTAGGACTTCCACAACAGGTTGCGGCCGCGCTCGCCCAGCTCTCGCGAGGCGCGATGGGTCAGCGGTTCGGCCACCGAGGACAACAGGATCTGGCCCGGCCGCGCCAGGGTCATCAGCCGCGCGGCCATCGGCTTGGCCAGGCCTTCCACCTCCAGCGGCTTGGCCCCCACCTGCACCGCCGCGTCGCTGTTCTTCCAGGTCAGCACCTCGCCCACGTGCAGGCCGGCGCGGGCCTGCAGGACCAGGCCGTGGCCATTGCCCAGGTCGCGCAGTCCGCGGGTGTAGTCCAGGGCGAAGCCCAGGCCGTCGATCGGGCGCTCGAACAGCAGCAGCAGGCCGTCCGAGCGGTCGATGAGGCGGCCGCGCCACTGGTGCTGCAGCTTCAGCACCAGCTGGTCGTGTTCGCGGAACAGTTCCGAGGCCGGGGTATCGCCCAGGCGCTCGACCAGGCCGGTGGAGTCGACCAGGTCGGTCAGCAGCAGGGTGCGCAGTTGCGGCCCTTCCGAAGCAATGCGGGTCATGTTGTTCACCCTGGTCTGCGCTCCCTCTTGATCCCTAGTCCTGCCACTCGACCCGGTTGCCGCCCACGCTCTTGGCCCGGTACAGGGCCTTGTCGGCCTGCGCATACCAGTCGTTCCAGCCTTGTCGGCCTGCGCATACCAGTCGTTCCAGCCGCGCTCGGGATCCATCAGGCAGGCACCGACGCTGAGCGTGGAGATCAGCGGCGGGGAAGGTTGCATCTGCTGCAGCGCATGCGCGGTGCTGACCACGAAGTCGGCGTAGCGCAGCATCTCGTCCCGGTGCTGGGCGCGCAGCAACAGGCAGAATTCGTCGCCGCCCAGCCGGCAGGCGAAGTCGTGCGACCCGGCCAGCGAGCGCAGGATGTTGGCCACGCTCTGCAGCACCCGGTCGCCGATCAGGTGGCCATGGATGTCGTTGACGTCCTTGAACCGGTCGCAGTCGACCAGCAGCAGGCCGTAGCCGTGGAAGCCGCCATTGAGGCGGCCCTGCTCCAGGTAGGTGGCCAGGCCGCGGCGGTTGTACAGGGCGGTGAGCTCGTCGGTCCGGTTGAGCTCCTCGCTCTGGTTGAGGCGATGCGAGGTGACCCGCAGGCTGTCCAGCGCGGCCTGCAGTTCCTGGTTGCGGCGGCGCAGCCGGTGGATCAGGCCCTGTTCGTTGGCCACCACGCGCATGATCGTGCGGCGCAGGAAATGCGAGACCAGGCCCGCATCGCGATCGACCAGGCTTTCGAATTCCTGGTGCTGGATCTCCAGCAGTACGCCATCGGCCAGGGCGGTCACCGTCGCGCTGCGCACGTGGTCGCCGATCAGCAGGCCAAGCTCGCCGAAGAATTCGCGTGGACCCAGGTGCTTCTGGCTGAGATCCTCGCCGAAATCCAGCGCGACCACGCCCTGCAGGATCACGAACATGCTGTTGCCGGCATCGCCCCGCGAGAACAGCACCTCGCCGGTGGCTACCGGGCGCGCCCGGCCGACCAGCGCGAACAGCTCGCA
>SEHC01000353.1 GCA_004173415.1 Lysobacteraceae bacterium | reverse complement strand
GCATCGCCCACGCACTGGACCAGGCCGGTCCCCTCGACGTGCTGGTCAACAACGCCGGCGTGGGCCTGTTCGGCGCCTTCGAGGCCACGCCGATGGCGACCGTGCGCGAGATCTTCGAAGCCAACACCTTCGGCACCCTGGCGATGTGCCAGGCGGCGATCCCGCGCATGCGCGAGCGCGGCGCGGGCACGATCGTCAACGTGACCTCCAGCGCGACGCTCGCACCCTTCCCGCTGGTCGCGGCCTACACGGCCAGCAAGACCGCGATCGAAGGCTTCAGCGAATCACTGGCGCTGGAGCTGGCCGACTTCGGCATTCGCACAAGACTCGTCGAACCCGGCTACTGCCCGGACACGCGTTTCGCCGACAACGGCGCCGAGCGCATGCGCGGCCTGGTCCCGGACGCCTATGCGCCGTTCGCGGGCAAGACCCTGGCGGGCTACGCCCAATCCGGCCCCACCACCCAGCCCGGCGACGTAGCCGAAGCAGTGTGGCAGGCCGCGACCGACCCCTCCGGCCGCCTGCGTTTCGCCGCGGGCGCCGATGCGGTGGCGTTGGCCGGTCATCGCGGCTGAGAGGGTCGGCCGATTGAGGGCCGCAGATGTTTTCGTCCTGGCCTTCGCTGGGTTGGGGATCCTTGTCGGTCGGCCTGACGCCGCTGCCGGGCGGGTGAGGCGTGCCATGTGGGGTTGTCATCGTTGACTCCAGTGTTGGCGGGATGAATGGCCAGGGCCAGGGAGACGGATTCGCGCGCTTATCGCCGGCCATCGAGTGGAGGCTTGCCCTCGCGCGCGCCCGGCTGCACTTCGGGATCGTTGCGTTCCTGGTTCAGGCGTTTGCCGGGTTGTTCGCCCGGCTCGCCGGGCAGGGCCGGCGCCGGATCCGGCGTGGCGCATCCATCGGCACGGTCGGGGCCAGGCGTCGGGGAATTCGGAAGGCTCATGTGGCTTCTCCATGCAGGGGAATGTCGGACAGCGTCTGCAAGACGATGGATCCACGGACATTCTTCGTCGCAGGCGGCTCATGCGGCGTGAAAGCCGTCGCTACGCCCGGCTTTCCCCACGGGGTCTCTTTCACCTGGGGTTTCCCTGCGCAGGGCTAGCGTGCGGTGCATCCACGATGGAGCACGCACATGAACCACAAGATCCAGGCGCCCTTCGCCTTGTTGCTGATTGCCCTGCTCGCCGCTACCTCCAACGCCCATGCCCAGGCCTCGCCGAAGCAGCAGGCCAGGCAGATGGACACCAATGTGGACGGCACGCTCTCGGCCGACGAGCAGGAAGCCGCGGTAGAGCGGACCTTCAAGTCGCTGGACACCGATGAGGACAGCTTCCTCTCCGCCGATGAACTGGACACCGACGATCAATCGTCGACTGAACGCATGGATGCGCTGGACATCGACAACGACGGCCGCGTGTCGGAAACCGAACACGCCGCTGGCGCCAAGGCCAGGTTCAAGGACGCCGATGCCAGTAATGATGGCAACCTGGATGCGGACGAGATCAAGACGGCCGATGACGCCGCCAAACCCGTCACCCCGGTGCCGGAATGAGGGTCGGGCAGGGCAGCGCGTGCCCTGGGCAGCGCGATTGGATGGAGTAACGGGTTAGACCACCGTCACCTGTCGATGGGGAGCCCGCTTCAACGCTCCCCGGTCACGTACGGATTGGAATGTCCCAGGATCGCTTCGATCGCCTTGGCCCGCTTCTTCTCGGCGCGATCCACCGGGTCCTTCCGGTGCCATTCCAGGTACAGCTCCAGCGCCTCGTCGGGAATCTGGATGCCGTGCTGTTCGATGTAATACAGGGTGATCCGGGCCACGTTGCCCTTGTTGCGGTTGGGCGGCTCGATGAGGGTCTCGCTACCGAGGCCGCAGGTAGGTGTCGGACAACCGCGGATCGGCACGGCATGCCTCCGGCGAGCCGCATTCGAGCGCCTCCGCGACCCAGCTCTTGGGCACCACGTGCTCCCAGTGCATCTTCGTGTTGTGGGGACTGCCCGGCGTCTCCGGCTGGTAGCCGCATTGCGCCAGGTCGATGCTGCCGTCCTCGAAGTCCACCTTGCAGCCGCAATAGATTTCCAGAGGAGTCTCGGCGTAGATCGGCGCCAGGTGCCGGTCGGCGTGGGCCTTGTAGCCGCCGGAGGAAAAATCCGGTTCGGCGCCTGCCGAGGTCGGCTCCGGCGCGGCCATGGCATAAGCGCGTTCCTCGGGCGCATGGGCACAGCCCCCCAACAGCAAGGCGCAAGCCAGCGATAGCAGCAGCGTGGATTTGCCGGACGCGGAGCCTGAGGGATCGGTTCGATTACGCACGGTGATCGCAAGCATGCCGCAAGCTCCGGATGCATTGATCCAACCCAACGGGTATGGGTGCCATCGCAGGCCATTTGTGCACGGGCGGACACGCGCCCGCCGTGCTTCGCGTGCCGCGATCGCGGGTCCGGCCGACGCCAAGGGGGGGAGGGGGACCGCCCCGCCCGTGGCGTGCTCGGGTGCCGCCGGAAGTGTCGTCGGTCATGCGTCCGGTATGGCCGGCACGGTGCCGGGCCACGGATCGCGGAGAAATGTCATGGGTCTTGTGCAGGCGGTGGTGGGTGCGGTCGGTGGCATGCTCGGCGACCAGTGGAAGGACTTCTACACGGTGCCGGCGGGGCTGCCGTCGACGGCGGCGCTGTTCGCCGCGGTGCCGCAGGGCACCAATGCCGGGCGTGGTTCCAACACGCACGGCTCTTCGAACATCATCACCAACGGCTCCAAGATCGTGGTGCCGGAAGGCTACGGCCTGCTGCTGTTCCAGGACGGCAAGATCACCGGCTTCGCCGCCGAGCCGGGCGGTTACGAATGGCGCTCGGACGACATCAACTCGCAGTCGATCTTCGCCGGCGACGGCATTGTCAGTCCGCTGATCAGGCAGAGCTGGGAACGCTTCAAGTTCGGCGGCCAGCCCGGCTCGCAACAGGCGGCGTTCTTCGTCTCGCTGAAGGAACTGCCGGACAACCGCTTCGGCACCCAGTCCGAGATCTACTGGGACGATGCCTTCCTCAACACCCAGGTCGGCGCGGTCACGCGCGGCTCGTACACGCTCAAGATCGTCGACCCGATCCTGTTCGTGAAGAACTTCGTGCCGGCCAAGTACCTCGCGCCCGGCCAGGTATTCGACTTCACCGACCTGGACAACGCCGCGGCCAGCCAGCTGTTCAACGAAGTCGTCGGCTCGCTGGCGCCGGCCTTCAGCCTGTACTCCAACGATCCGGCCAAGGGCAACCGCATCAGCAAGCTGCAGCAGGATTCGCTGGGCTTCGCCCAGAGCCTGTCGGCGGCGGTCGAGAACGGATACCAGTGGAAGTCCGAGCGCGGCCTGGCCATCGTCAAGACCGCCATCGTCTCGATCGAGTACGACGCCAACACCCGCGAACTGCTCAAGACGGTGCAGCGCGCCGATGCGCTGGCCGGCTCGCGCGGCAACTCCAACCTGCAGGCCAGCGTCGCCCAGGGCATCCAGTCGGCCGGCGAGACCGGCGGCGCGGCCGGCCTGGTCGGCGTGGGCATGGCCTCGGGCATGCTCGGTGGCATCGGCGGCCTGCAGCAGCCGGCCACGCCTGCCGCCCCGGCGGCCGAGGATCCGGTGGCCAAGCTGAAGAAGGCCAAGGAGATGCTCGACCTGGGCCTGATCACCCAGCAGGACTACGACGCGCTCAAGGCCAAGGCGCTGGGCCTGTAAGCCAAGGGCCTGCCGACCATGCCTAACCCCAACACCCCGCCGCCGTTGCCCCCGGTCACCGGCCCGGGATCGCCGCAGGACGTGCCGCCGTTGCCGGGCGCGCTGCCGATCGATCCCGGTGCATTGCCCGGGGCGATCCGCGAGGAATTGCTGGCGCCCGACCCGGTCGCCATCGACACCGCCGCCGCCGAACTGAAGGACGGCCTGAATCGCTGCCCGAAGTGCGGCGCCACCGACATCCGCCACAAGCCCGGCGGCGACCTGCTGGTCTGCCTGTATTGCCGCAACGAATGGGTGGGCGCGCGGGTCGAGGAGGAGTTCGGCTTCGGCGAGGGCATCGGCCAGCTCAAGGGCACGGTCATCGCCTCGGGCGCGCGCGACATCCAGGCCGACGTGGCCAGCCTGATGAGCTTCAAGTGCGCCGGCTGCGGCGCCGAGGTGACGGTCAACACCGACAACGCGATGACCGCGCGCTGCCACTGGTGCCGACACGTGTTCGGGGTCAACGAGCAGGTGGCCAACGGCGCGGTGCCCGACGCGGTGCTGCCCTTCCACATCAGGAAGGACGATGCCGTCGCGCGCATCCGCCAGTTCGTGGACAAGCGGCGCCTGTTCGCGCTGAAGGAATTCAAGGAGCAGTTCACCCCCGAGAACGTGGTCGGCGTGTACCTGCCGTACATGATCGTCGACGGCAACGTCAGCGTGGACGTGGCCGGCCAGGGCGAGATCCAGACCCGCAGCTACACCCGCGGCACCGGCGACAAGAAGAAGACCTATTACGACGCCGACGTGTACCGGGTCGAACGCCAGGTGGACTTCACCGTGGACGACCTGCCGCTGGAATCCTCGACCGACCGCGGCAACCTGGACACCGCCGCCAACACCAACAACATCATCAACACGATCCTGCCGTTCGACACCAAGAACGCGGTGAAGTGGAACGCGTCCTACCTGTCCGGCTTCAGCTCGGAAAAGCGCAACGCCGACGTGGAACACCTGCGGCCGCGCCTGGAGGACCAGTTGCTGTCGGTCGGCCGCGCCCAGGTCGAATCCTCGGTGCACCGCTACGACCGTGGCGTGCGCTGGGAGCAGGAGCGCCTGGTCGTGCACGGCACGCGCTGGGTCTCGATGTACCTGCCGGTGTGGCTGTATTCCTACCACCAGCCGGGCAGCAAGGGCGGCATGCTCCATTACATCGCGGTCAACGGCCGCACCGGCGAGACCATGGGCAGCGTGCCGGTGCAGCAGTGGAAGCTGCTGCTGACCGCGCTGACCGTCGGTACCTTCCTCGAATCGATTGCAATCTGGATCATGGTGGCCACCTCATGAGCGACGATGGCGGACTCTGGCTGCTGGCCGCCGGCCCGGTGGGCGCGACCGCGCTGTACTGGGCCCTGTACCGGTATTACCGCAACACCGACAAATCGCATGCCTTCGAGCGCGAAACGGCGATCGAGGCCCAGCCGGTGACCGGCTCGGACGACAAGGTCGGCGAGAACAACGGCACCCAGGCCACCAGCATCTCCGGCAACAACGTCGGCGCCTATCGCATGCGCGTGGAGCGCGTGCGGGACGATGCCGGGTAG
>SEHC01000352.1 GCA_004173415.1 Lysobacteraceae bacterium | reverse complement strand
GTGGGGATCGGTGGCGGCAGCATGACCGTGCCCTTGCTGGTGTGGCGGGGCGTGGTGCCGGTGAAGGCGGTCGGCACTTCCAGTGCCTGCGGGGTGGCGATCGGGCTGGCCAGTGCGATGGGCTATGCCGTGCATGCGCCGTCCGGTGCCCTGCCGGCGTACTCGGTGGGCTATGTGTACCTGCCGGCCGCGATCGGCGTGGCCGCGGCCTCGGTCATGGCGGCGCCCTATGGCATGCGCCTGGCCCACCGCATCAGTCCGCTGGCCCTGAAGCGTGTGTTCGCGGCGTTCCTGGTCGCCGTGGCCGTGTCCCTGGTCGTCTGAAATCACAGAACACGAATTACATTCCGGCGAAAAGCGGCTGAAGTCGCTTGCCCACCTTTACGTTTTGTTTACAGACTTGGGCAAGCCGTTCTTGCACAGGGGCTCGGGCGGCCTACCTCATTCACTCCGGAGAGAGATCGATGAAACCGCGCCGCCAACCCTTGGCCCTGGCCATCCAGCTGAGTTTGCTCCTGTCCCTGCCGGGCATCGCCGTGGCCCAGCAGCCCAGCGAAGCCACCACCCTCGACACCGTCACCGTCACCGGCAGCCGCATCAAGCGCGCCGAGATGGAAGGCCGCGTGCCCGTGCTGACCCTGTCGCGCGAGGACATCGAGCGCACCGGCCTGACCTCGATCGGCGAAATCGTCCAGGAGCTCACCGGCTCCGGTTCCGCGCTCAACACCAAGTTCAACTCCTCCGGCAATTTCGGCTTCTCGCCCAATGGCGATGGCGTCGGCGCCGGTTCGGCGCAGGTCGACCTGCGCAACCTGGGACCCAAGCGCGTGCTCGTGCTGGTCGACGGCATGCGCTGGGTCAACGAATCCTCCGCCTCGGGAGTCAGCGCCGCGGTCGACGTCAACACCATCCCGCTGGCGGTGGTCGACCGGATCGAAGTGCTTGAGGATGGCGCCTCCTCGATCTACGGTTCCGATGCGATCGCCGGCGTGGTCAACATCATCACCCGCCGCAACGTCGAAGGCGGCCAGCTCACGCTCAACTACGGCGAGTTCGGCGAAGGCGACGGCCAGATCAGCGGCGCGGACCTGTCGTGGGGCTTCAACACCGAGCGCAGCAACCTGTTCCTGAGCCTGAGCTACACCAAGCAGGAGGAAGTCCGGTCCTCCGATCGCGGCATCAGCGCGATCCCGATCCAGGGTGGCAGCTCGCGCATCCCCGGCGGGCGCTTCCTGTTCACCGATCCGGACGGCAACGAGTACGACCTCACTTCCAACGCCGGCGTGTCCAATCCGATCTATACGCCGGGCTTGCCGGACTGCGCGTCGGGGATCGCGCGCACCGACGACTTCCACTGCTTCAACTTCGCCAACGACGCCTACAACTACGCGCCGTTCAACCTGCTGATGACGCCGTCCGAACGCATGGGCGTGTTCGGCCAGTACCGCTTCCAGTTCGGCGAAGACACCAGCTTCTACGTCAAGGCCCTGTTCAACCGGCGCGAGTCGACCAACCAGGCCGCACCCGAGCCGATCGACCTGGGACCGGGCGCCGGCACGACTTATACCGCCAACGTCTTCATCCCCGCCAACCACCCATTCAACCCGTTTGGATTCGATCTGGTCGGTGGTCCGGACGGCAACATCGGCACCATCCGCCGGCGTCCCTCCGAAGGCGGGCCGCGCATTTTCGAGCAGCAGGTGGACACGCAATACCTGGCGGCCGGCTTCGAAGGCTCCTTCGGCACCCAGCGCCGCCTGTTCTGGGACGTAAACGCGGCCTACAGCAGGAACGAGGCCGAGCAGACCAACCGCGGCAGCTACAACGCGCGCAACATCGCCCTGGCGCTGGGCGACCCGGCGGTGTGCGCGGCCACCGCCGGCTGCACGCCTCTGGACATCTTCGGCTTCAACACCATCACCCCGGCGATGCTGGCCTACATCAGCCCGCTGTTCCGCGACCGCAGCGAGCAGGAGCTGACCCAGGTCACCGCCAACCTCAGCGGCGGCCTGTTTGATGGCTGGGCCGGCGAGATTGAATTCGCCGCCGGCTACGAATACCGCGAGTACAAGGGCAGCTACAGCCCCGATCCGCAGACCGTGGCCGGCGAGTACAACGGCGTGCCGTCGCTGCCGACCTCCGGTAGCTACGACGTCAACGAAGTCTTCGTCGAGCTGAACGTGCCGTTGTTCGCCGAGGAAGGCGGCAGCGGCAAGCTCGACCTGAGCCTGGCCGGCCGCTATTCGGACTACTCCACCTTCGGCGGCGAGTTCACTCCCAAGTACGGCCTGCGCTGGCAGGTCGCCGAGGACCTGCTGTTGCGCGCGACCTTCGCCGAAGGCTTCCGCGCGCCGTCGATCGGCGAGCTGTACGGTTCGCAGAGCCGCTTCGATGCGTTGCTGGTCGATCCCTGCCTGGTGCCGCCCGGCGCGCCGGCCGGCTCCACCGCGCCGATCGCCTGCCCGGGCGTGCCGGTCGGTGCACGCCAGAACGATCCGCAGATCCCGGTCCTGACCGGCGGCAACCCGGCGCTGGATCCGGAACGCGCCAACAGCTTCAGCGTCGGCATGGTCTACAGCCCGTCCTTCGCCGAGGGTGCGGCCTGGTCGGACAAGCTCGACCTGGAGGTCACCTTCTACCGCCACGACCTGGAAGGCGCCATCCAGGCCATCGATGCGCAGACCCAGCTGGACCTGTGCGCGACCACGCAGGCCGCCCAGTACTGCGACGGCATCGTCCGGCTTGGCTCGGGCGAGATCGATACCTTCAGCAATTTCCTGGTCAACCTGGGCTC
>SEHC01000351.1 GCA_004173415.1 Lysobacteraceae bacterium | reverse complement strand
TCGCGCAATACCTGCGCGAACTGGCCTATGCTTTCCACACTTGGTACCACGCCACGCCGGTGCTGGTGGAAGATCCCGCGACCCGCGATGCGCGGCTGGTGCTGGCCACCGCCGCACGCCAGGTGTTGGCCAACGGGCTGGAATTACTGGGCGTCAGCGCCCCCGAAAAGATGTGATTGGAGAGCAGTAGATGGCGGCACGACGCAACAAGAACCAGGCGCGGCGCAATCCGGGCAATGGCACGCCCGGATGGGTCTGGATGATCGCCGGCCTGGTGCTGGGGGCGGCGCTGTTCTTCATCGTGCCGGGCCTGCTGAAGAAGGACGGCGACGGCTTCTTCCGTCCGCAGCCCAATCCCGATGCGCTGCCCGCGCAGGTGGCCGACGCCGATGCCGGCGGCGACGCGGCGGCGGCGGCGGAGACTTCCACCGCGACCTCGCAGCCCGACAAGGCCGGCGACGCGCCGGCCCGCGAAACCGAATACCAGTTCTACGACCTGCTGCCCGGCAAGGAAGTGCAGATGACCGATGCCGAACTCGCCGCCAGCGCGCGCGAGGAACAGGCTCGCGAAGCACGCGCGCAGCAGGCCGCAGCCGCGGTAGCGGCAGCCGCGGCGAGCGCCAGCCGCGACCCGGTCCCGCTGCAGGAAAGCCCGGCCGCCGCCAGCACGCCCAGCACGGCGGCGACGCCCGCGACCGCCAGCGACGCGCCGGCCGACAAGCCGGTCGCCGTGGCCAATGCGGCCAAGGACGCGCGCTACATCCTCCAGGCCGGCGCCTTCGGCGCTTCGGGCGATGCCGAATCGACCAAGGCCAAGATTGCCCTGCTGGGCCTGTCGGCCCGGGTCGAATCGGCGCAGATCGGCGGCAAGACCGTCTACCGCGTGCGCATGGGGCCCTATGGCAGTGCCAGCGAACTGGCCGAAGCCAAGCAGAAGCTGGCCAGTGGCGGCCTGCCGGCCATGGCGATCAAGGCCCAATGACCCTGGCCCCGGCCAACCGGCGCCTGCTCATCGCCACGGCGATGGCCATGGCGCTGATGTGGCTGCTGGGTTTCCTGGCCAACCTGCTGGCCGGTGCCGGCGCCATGGTCGCCGGACCCGCCGACAGCTACACCAATCCGCTGAGCCTGCTGGTCACCGCCGTGGCCATGGCGGCCGGCGGCTGGATCGCCGGCAAGCGCTTCATCGGCGTGGCCCTGGGCTTCATGTGCCTGCTCTGGATCGCGATCGTGTTCGTGCTTTTCCGGATCAGCGCCCCGGTGCAGGCCGACGCGCTGTCGCGGATCCTGGCCTTCAATGGCCTGCAGATGTTCCTCTCGACCCTGGCCGCCTGTGCCGGCGCCGCGATCGGCGCCTGGCTGCAGATGCGTCGCACCGCGAAGGCCTGAGGCCGGCCGCCGCCGCCATGCCCGCTTTCGATCCGCCGGCGGCCACCTCGTTGATCCTGCTGGCTGCGGCCTGGGTGCTGTTCGAGATGTGGCTGGGCTGGCGGCGCCGGTCGCAGGACCGGTCCCGCGACCGCGGCACCCTGGTCCTGCTGCTGGCCACGATCGGTGCCTGCATCGTCGCGGCGGTGTGGCTGGCCTGGCAGCCGGCCGGCCGGATCGAGGACCCCGGCCTGCGCCGCCTGCTGTCCTGGTCGGGACAGTCGCTGATGCTGGCCGGCATGCTCCTGCGCTACTGGTCGGTCCGGGTGCTGGCCCGCTTCTTCACCATCGACGTGGCCGTGCAGGAAGGGCACGAGCTGATCCGGCGCGGACCTTACCGCTGGGTGCGGCACCCGTCCTACACCGGCTCGCTGACGACCTTCCTCGGCTTCGGGCTGGCCCTGGGCAACCTGTGGTCGCTGCTGGTGCTGATGACCCCGGTGGTGATCGCGTTCCTGCGCCGCATCCGGGTCGAGGAACGCGTGCTGGCCGAAGCCTTCCCCGCCGAGTACCCCGAATATGCGCGGCAGACCCGGAGGCTGGTCCCCTTCCTCTGGTGACCGCCGCACGCAGCCGTACCTTCCTTCCCTGATCCACCTCGATTGCCGGAACCCCTGCCCATGACCAAGACCGTACTCATCACCGGCGCCACCTCGGGCTTCGGCGCCGCCGCCGCCAGGCGTTTTGCCCATGCCGGCTGGCGGGTGGTGGCCACCGGCCGCCGCGCCGAACGCCTGCAACCGCTGCTGGAGGAATTCGGCGCCGAGCGGGTCCATGCGGCGGCGTTCGACATCCGCGACGAAGCCGCGCTGGAGGCCGCACTGGCGGCACTGCCCGAAGGCTTCCGCGACATCGACGTGCTGGTCAACAACGCCGGCCTGGCCCTGGGCACCGCGCCGGCGCAGAAAGCCAGCCTGCAGGACTGGCGCACGATGATCGACACCAACGTCACCGCACTGGTGACCCTGACCCACAAGCTGCTGCCGAAGCTGATCGAGCGTCGCGGCGTGATCATCAACATGAGCTCGGTCGCGGCCAGCTACCCGTACCCGGGCGGCAACACCTATGGCGGCACCAAGGCCTTCGTGAAGCAGTTCTCGCTGGGCCTGCGCTCGGACCTGCACGGCACCGGCGATCGCCGAGCAGTTGTTCTACATCGCCACGTTGCCCCCGCACCTCAACCTCAACCGGCTGGAGATCATGCCGGTGACCCAGTCGTTCCCGGCGTTCCAGGTCGTGCGGGACAGCTGATCTTCGCTCAGGCGGCAGGCACCGCCACTTCGCGCACACGCCCAAACACCGGCATACGCTCGCGCAAGCGCAGGAACGGCCGCTCCACCGCATAGTGCAACGCCGCGCCGGCCAGCAACGCGGCAGCGCCGTAGGCACAGAACGCCAATACGCCATGCCCTTCCAGCGCCTGGCCCCAGGCGGTTTCCACCAGGTGGAACACCGCCTTGTGCACCAGGTACAGGCTGTAGGAGATCGCCGCCAGCCACGCGGCACCCGGCACGCGCCAGCGCGCGATCACGCTGCCGTTGCCGGCGCCGGCGAACACCAGCAGCGCCAGCCCCAGCGACAGAACCGGCCAGCCGATCGAGTTGCCCAGCAGACCGGTGCGCTGCTTGAACACCCACAAGGCCACGGCCATCACTGCCAGGCCGGCGACCAGCACCGTACCGGCCCACGACTGGGCGCGTTCCCAGCCCTGCGGCCGGAACACCTTGAACGCGGCCAGCAC
This sequence comes from Lysobacteraceae bacterium, assembly GCA_004173415.1. Taxonomy (GTDB): domain Bacteria; phylum Pseudomonadota; class Gammaproteobacteria; order Xanthomonadales; family Xanthomonadaceae; genus Pseudoxanthomonas_A. Next base: position 564 of record SEHC01000351.1, on the reverse strand, counting down.
CACCCCGGCCAGCAGTCCATCCAGTCGCGCCCAGGTCGGGTAGTAGAGGTCCTCGACGAACCAGTTGCGCTGCACGCCGCCATTGGCGGCAAGCGCGGTGTCGTGCAGCCACACTGCGCTGCGCAGTGCGATTCCCGCCCCCATCAGCAGCACGCACAGGCCGACGAATTTCGCCATCGAGGGCTTGCGCAGCATCGCCCAGGCCAGCAGCGGGAACACCAGGTAGAAGTGCTCCTCCACGCACAGCGACCAGGCATGCGAGAACGCGGCATTGTTCGCGTAGTCGATCGACAGGTTGAGGGTGAAGGTGGCGAACTTCCACCAGGGTTCCAGTCCCGGGGCTTCGCGCAATACCGGGAATGCCACATACAGCGCCAGCACCACCCAGAACGCCGGCAGGATGCGGAACGCGCGGCGCAGGTAGAAATCACGGAAGGACAGCCGTCCGCCGCCGGCCAGCGGCGCCAGCACCTGGGTGCCGATCAGGAACCCGCTCAACACGAAGAACAGGTCCACCCCCATCCATCCATAACGGGAAAGCCAGGCGTAGTCCTCGCCCAGTCC
>SEHC01000350.1 GCA_004173415.1 Lysobacteraceae bacterium | reverse complement strand
TTCATTTCCCACGGCGAAAGGAACTGGCCCTTCTTGATGTTGACCGGCTTGCCGGCGCTGGCGACCTTGTGGATGAAATCGGTCTGCCGGCACAGGAACGCCGGTGTCTGCAGCACGTCGACCACCGAGGTGACTTCGTCCAGCGGCGTGTACTCGTGCACGTCGGTCAGCACCGGCACGCCGATCTGCTTTTTCACCTCGGCCAGCACCTTCAGGCCTTCCTCAACCCCCGGGCCGCGGAAGCTGGTCCCGGAAGTCCGGTTGGCCTTGTCGAAGCTGGACTTGAAGATGAAGTTGATGCCCAGCCTGCCGGTGATTTCCTTCAGCTTGCCGGCCACGTCCAACTGCAGCTGCATCGATTCGATCACGCAAGGGCCGGCGATGAGGAAGAACGGCTGGTCGAGGCCAACCTCGAAGTTACAGAGCTTCATGCACGCAGACCTTCTTTGGGAGGGGCCTCGGCCCCGACGCCTTTACATCACTCCGGTAGGGACTTGAGCCCCTCCCGCATGGATTTCTCACGCCCTGGCTTCCTTCAGCAGCTTGCCGCCGACCACGCCTTCATTAGCCTTGTGCTCGCGCGCGGCGCGGATGAAGCCGACGAACAGGGGGTGGCCGTCGCGCGGCGTGGAAAGGAATTCGGGGTGGGCCTGGCAGGCAAGGAACCAGGGGTGCACCGCGCGCGGGAGCTCGATCATCTCCACCAGCAGATCGTCCATCGACTTGGCCGAGATCACCAGCCCGGCGTCTTCCAGCTGGGTGCGATAGCGGTTGTTGAATTCGTAGCGGTGCCGATGGCGCTCGGCGACCACGTCCTTGCCATACAGCTCGCGGGCCAGCGTGCCGGGCTTCAGGCGCGCCTCCTGCAGGCCCAAGCGCATGCTGCCGCCCAGATCGGAGCGCTCGTCGCGCTTTTCGACCTCACCGCTGGCGGTCCGCCATTCGGTGATCAGCCCGATCACCGGATGCGCCGACTGCTTGTCGTTCTCGGTGCTGTTGGCGTCGGCCATGCCCAGCACGTTGCGGGCGTACTCGACCACCGCGGCCTGCATGCCGTAGCAGATGCCGAAATAGGGTATGCCAGCCTCGCGCGCATGGCGTGCGGTGACCACCTTCGCCTCGGCCACCGACTTGTACGCATCCTTGTGGTCGACGTACTTGCCGACCACGGCGATGGTGACCTCGTCCAGCGGGTTGAGCGTGGCATCGACCGCCGCCTCCCACGCCGACAGGTCGGCCGCCGCGGTGACCGGCAGCTTGAGCTGGTTGACCACGATCTCGTCGAGTTGCTGCTCGTGCAGGTACAGCGGGATCTTGTACAGCACGTCCACGTCCCGCGCGGTGATCACCGCGCGCTCGGAGACATTGGTGAAGGAGGCGATCTTGCGGCGCTCCGAATCCGGCAGTTCCTGCTCGCTGCGGCACAGCAGCACGTCGGGCTGGATGCCGATCGAACGCAATTCCTTGACCGAGTGCTGGGTCGGCTTGGTCTTCAGCTCGCCGGCCGCGGCGATGTAGGGGACCAGGGTCAGGTGCATGAACAGCGCCTTCTCCTGGCCGCGCTCGGTGCGGATCTGGCGGATGGCTTCCAGGAACGGCAGCGATTCGATGTCGCCGACGGTGCCGCCGATCTCGACCAGGGCGACATCGAAGCCCGAGGTGGCCTCGTCGATGCAGCGCTTGATCTCGTCGGTGATGTGCGGGATCACCTGCACGGTGGCGCCAAGGTAGTCGCCACGGCGTTCCTTGCGGATCACGTTCTCGTAGATCCGGCCGGTGGTGATGGAATTCTTGCGCGACAGCCGGGTGCGGACGAAGCGCTCGTAGTGGCCCAGGTCCAGGTCGGTCTCGGCGCCGTCGTCGGTGACGTAGACCTCGCCATGCTGGAACGGGCTCATGGTGCCCGGGTCCACGTTGATGTAGGGGTCCAGCTTCATCATCGTCACCCGCAGGCCGCGGGCCTCGAGGCCTCCCGGAAAGCCATAGTTTACCGGCTGGCCGCGATTCAACCAAGCGATAAGGGCGTGGGAACCCCGGAAAACACGACGCCCCGACCATGCGGGGCGCGTGCGGGCAAAAATCGCCCTAAACCGATCCCGTGGCCGGGAAGCCTGCAATCACGGCTTCTTGCGCTCTTCTTCCTCTTCTTCCGGTCCGGACTGCCTGGGGGCATTGCCCTTGGCCTTGGCCCGTGCGGCCGCTGCGGCTTCGGCCTGCACGCGGCGCTGGGCCTTCTTCTCGGCGTCGGAACTGTCGTCTTCGCGGGAATCGGCCGAGCTGGACTGGGCGGCGGTGGTGGGACCGGACTGCTGGGCCCACGCAAGACCCGTGGCCAGCGCGGCTGCAGCCGCGGCAAGGATCACCATATTTCGCTTGTTCATTCGCATTGCTCCGACGGCTTGTCCGGGCGGCATTTTCCTACCTGCATGCCGCACCTGCCATGAATGGAGCGGGGGCACGGGCGCCAATCGGCCCCGCGCCATCGCGCTCGCCGCAGCGCCGACCCCGGAACGTGCAAATGCCGGCCCCAGGCGGCACACTTCTCCGGCCTGGACCCGGTCAAGCGCCGTCCCGGCATGTACACCGACACCACCCGTCCCAACCACCTGGCCCAGGAGGTCATCGACAACGCGGTGGACGAGGCCCTGGCCGGCCATGCCGGCGAGATCGAGGTGGTCCTGTTCAAGGACGGCAGCTGCCAGGTCAGCGACGACGGGCGCGGCATGCCGGTGGACATCCATCCCGAGGAGAAGATCTCCGGGGTCGAGCTGATCCTGACCCGCCTGCATGCAGGCGGCAAGTTCAACAACCGCAACTACACCTTCAGCGGCGGCCTGCACGGCGTCGGCGTGAGCGTGGTCAACGCGCTGTCGACCAAGGTCGAGTTGTTCATCAAGCGCGATGGCAACGAATACCGCATGGAGTTCCGCGACGGCGACGCCGCGTCCAAGCTCGAGGTCGTCGGCAGCGTCGGCAGGAAGAACACCGGCACCCGCCTGCGCTTCTGGGCCGACCCGAAGTATTTCGACACGCCCAAGTTCAACGTCCGCGCGCTCAAGCACCTGTTGCGGGCCAAGGCGGTGCTGTGCCCCGGCCTGACCGTGAAGCTGTTCGACGAAGCCAGCGGCGAACGCGACCAGTGGCATTACGCCGACGGGCTGCGCGACTACCTGCTGGGCGAACTGGCAGGGCGCGAACTGCTGCCGCCGGAGTTGTTCGTGGGCCAGCTGAAGAAGGATATCGAGATCGTGGACTGGGCCGTGGCCTGGATCCCCGAAGGCGAACTGGTGCAGGAAAGCTACGTCAACCTGATCCCGACCGCGCAGCACGGCACCCATGTCAACGGCCTGCGCAGCGGGCTGACCGACGCGCTGCGGGAGTTCTGCGATTTCCGCAACCTGCTGCCGCGCGGGGTCAAGCTGGCCCCGGAGGACGTGTGGGATCGCGTGGCGTTCGTGCTCTCGCTGAAGATGACCGACCCGCAGTTCAGCGGCCAGACCAAGGAGCGGCTGAGCTCCCGCCAGGCCGCCGGATTCATCGAGGGTGCGGCCCACGATGCCTTCAGCCTGTGGCTGAACCAGCACACCGACCTGGGCGAGCGCATCGCCCAGCTGGCGATCGAGCGCGCAAGCGCGCGCCTGAAGACCGAAAAGCAGATCGTGCGCAAGAAGATCACCCAGGGCCCCGCCCTGCCCGGCAAGCTCGCCGACTGCATTTCCCAGGACCTGTCGCGCACCGAGCTGTTCCTGGTCGAAGGCGACTCGGCCGGCGGCAGCGCCAAGCAGGCCCGCGACAAGGATTTCCAGGCCATCCTGCCGTTGCGCGGCAAGATCCTCAACACCTGGGAAGTCGCTTCCGGCGGCGTACTGGCTTCCAACGAAGTGCATGACCTGGCCGTCGCCATCGGCTGCGACCCGGGCCGCGACGACATCAGCGGCCTGCGCTACGGCAAGGTGGTGATCCTGGCCGACGCGGACTCCGACGGCCTGCACATCGCCACCCTGCTGGCGGCGCTGTTCCTCAAGCACTTCCCCGCCCTGGTCGCGGCCGGCAACATCTTCGTGGCCATGCCCCCGCTGTTCCGCGTCGACGTGGGCAAGCAGGTCTTCTACGCGCTGGACGAGGAAGAAAAGCGCCTGCTGCTGGAGAAGATCGAGCGCGAGAAGCTCAAGGGCGCGGTCAACGTGACCCGCTTCAAGGGCCTGGGCGAGATGAACCCCTCGCAGCTGCGCGAATCGACCATCCACCCGGACACGCGCCGGCTGGTGCAACTCACCAACGAGGACGACACCGGCACCCGCTCGTTGATGGACATGCTGCTGGCGAAGAAACGCGCATCCGACCGCAAGGCCTGGCTGGAGCAGAAGGGAGACCTGGCTTCGCTGGAAGTCTGACCCGGCCTTGGTCGCCCGGCACCGGCGAGGACGCCGGCAGCCTGTCCGCATGACGCTACGCCCGGCGCGGGCGGGTCGCCATGAACACGCCGGACATCACCAGCACCGTTCCCGCCACCTGCCATGGCCCCATCGGTTCACCCAGGATCAGCAGGCTCATGACGATGGTCGATACCGGGCCGACCATGCCGATTTGCGAGGCCAGCGCCGAACCCAGGCGTTGCACGGCCATCATCGTCGCCAGTACCGGCAGGACCGTGCACAGGGTGCCGTTGAGCAGCGACAGCCAGTAGATTTCCGGCGGTTGCTCGAACAGCCAGTGCCAGGGCCTGGCCAGGATGAAATGCAGCAGGCAGAAACCGGCCGCCACGGCGCTGGCGTAGGCGGTCAGTCGCACCGCGCCCACCCGCGCCACCACCTCGCCGCTGCCGACCAGGTAGACGGCGTAACTGAGCGCGCTCAGGAAGACCAGGGTTCCGCCGAGGGCGATGCCGTCGCCGCCCACCTCGAGGTCGTGTCCGAACGCCAGTGCGACGCCAAGGTAGCTGATGCCCAGCGCCACCACCTGCCTGCGGCTGGGCCGCCGCCGGAACACCACCACGCCGATCAGCAGGACCAGGGTGGGAGTCAGGTAAAGGACCAGCCGTTCCAGCGTGGCGGTGATGTGCTGCAGCCCGGCGAAGTCCAGGAAGCTGTGATCGGATCGGCGCCATGGCGATAGCCGAGCTTGACGATGATGGCCTTGCCGGAAAAGGCGACGGCGCCGAACAGGGCCAGCGCGACCCCTGACCATGCATGGCCGGGCTGGACCGGCGGCGCCGGCGCCGGTTCCACGCGCAGCGTCTCATCCGGGACCGGTGCCACTTCGCTCATCCGAGCATCTGCACCAGCAACTCGCGCAAGAAGACCTGGGTGGCGGCGGCCCCGGCCGGGTCCCATTCGAAACTCCCTTCGTCCATGTAGATGCGCTGGCTGATCTCCAGTTGCACCGCGTCCACGCCCCGCGCGGGATTGCCGTATTCGCGGGTGATGTAACCGCCCTTGAAGCGGCCGTTGACGACGAAATCATAGCGATCCTGCGCCTGCAGTACGGACTCCAGCCGCGCCTGCAACGCGGGCGAGCAACTGCTGCCGCCAGCGGTTCCGAGGTTGAGGTCCGGCAACCGTCCCTCGAACAGGAACGGGACCACCCCGCGGATGGAATGCCCTTCGAACAGGCGCACGTGGCCATGCATCGCATGGATGCGCTGCAACTCGCCCGCCAGCGCACGGTGATAGGGACGCCAGTACTGCTCGACGCGTTCGGCGACTTCGGCCTCGTCCGGGTCCTGGCCGTCCAGGTACACCGGCTCGCCGCTGAACTGGACATGCGGGCACAGGCCGGTGGTGTTCTGGCCGGGGTAAAGCGACACATCGTCCGGCGGCCGGTTGAGGTCGACCACGTAGCGCGAATACCGGGGCACGATCATCGAGGCGCCGAGCCCGCGGGCGAAGTCGTAGAGCCGGGACACATGCCAGTCGGTATCGGGCACCCGGCGCGCCGAGGGCCGCAGGCGCGCGGCGATGCTGTCGGGGACCTCGGTGCCGTCGTGCGGCAGGCTGAGCAGCAACGGCGCGGTGCCGCGGTGCAGGGTGTAGGTTTGCATGCGCGCAGTCTAGCTCAGCGCATCAGCACCACTTCCTCGGCGCTGGTGGGATGGATGGCCATGGTCTCGTCCAGGTCGCGCTTGCGGACGCCCTGCCTGATCGCCGCCGCGAAGCCCTGCAGCATTTCGTCGGCGCCTTCGCCCAGCAGGTGCAACCCGACCACGCGTTCGTCCTCGCCCACGCAGACCAGCTTGAACAGGCTGCGCTGCGGGGAATCGGCCAGCGCGTGCAGCATCGGGCGGAAGCGCGTGGTGTAGGTCTTCACCGCATCGCCATGCCTGGCACGCGCCTCGGCCTCTGTCAGGCCCACCTTGCCCAGCGGCGGATGCGAGAACACGACCGTGGCGACGCCTTCGTAGTCCAGCCTGGCCCCGGCCTGCGAACCGAAGATGCGATCCATGAGCCGGCGCGCCGCGGCAATGGCCACCGGGGTAAGCGCCAGGCGGCTGGACACGTCGCCGACCGCATGCACGTTGGCGGCGCGGGTGTCCTGGAACGCGTCGACCACGATGAAACCCTCCTCATCCACGGCCACGCCGGCGTCGCCGAGGGCGAGGCCATCGCTGTTCGGCGAGCGCCCGGTGGCGAACAGGACTGAATCGAACGGCTCGCTGGCCTGGCCGGACCGGTCGAGAACCCTGACCCGCTCACCGTCGCCCGCCTCCAGCGCGGTGACGGCGTGGGCGAAGTGGCAGCGGATGCCGTGCTGCCGGAGGTTCTCGGCCAGTTCGTCGGTCAGCTCCACGTCGAAAGAGTCGAGCAGGCGGCTGCCGCGCACGAACATCTCCACCT
>SEHC01000023.1 GCA_004173415.1 Lysobacteraceae bacterium | reverse complement strand
GGACGTGATCGGCGACTACCTGACCGAGGTCAACGTCACCAGCCCCACCTGCGTGCGCGAGCTGGATGCGCAGTTCGGGCTGAATATCGCCGGCGTGCTGTTCGATGCGATCGAGGCCAAGCTGCAGTCCTGATGGCCACCATGAAGAACCCTGCTTTCGATCGCCATGACCCGCGATGCGGCCGCTGGATGCCCCGCGCAGGCGGGAACCCGGCGCCTTCGCTTCCTGCAGCAACAAGTCACTGGATCCCCGCCTGCGCGGGGACGACGACGGAATCCTTCCGGGAACGATGATGTCCGCGATCGTTCATCCCCCGAAAATCGGCTCCAACGAACGCCTCACCGCCACCCTGGCGCTGTCGCTGATCGTGCACGGCATGCTGGTGCTGGGGCTGGGCTTCGCCCTGGACGATGCCGCGCCGGTGGTGCCGACCCTGGACGTGATCCTCAGCCAGACCCAGACCCCGCTGACGCCGAAGCAAGCCGATTTCCTGGCCGCGGCCAACCAGCAGGGCGGCGGCGACAGCGACACCTCCAAGCGCCCTCGCGACAGCCAGGCCGGCTGGGTGCCGCAGGCGCAGACCGGGGCCGCCCCGCAACCCTTGCGCGCGCAGTCCCCGGACGCGGTGCCGCCGCCGGAAACGCGGGTCATCACCACCCGCGAGAGCGACCAGTCGGTGCCACCGGCGCAAACCCGGCCCGAACCGGACCAGCCGGAACTGCCGCGCGGCGACATGAAGATCTCGCGCGACGCGGAAATGGCCCGCCTGGCCGCCGAGGTGCACCTGCGCTCGGAGCTTTACGCCAAGCGTCCCAAGCGCAAGTTCGTGTCGGCCAGCACCAGGGAGTACGCCTATGCCAACTACCTGCGCGCCTGGGTCGACCGGGCCGAGCGGGTCGGCAACCTCAACTACCCCGACGAAGCACGGCGCAAGCGCCTGAAGGGCCAGCTGGTGATCAGCGTGGCGGTGCGCCGCGACGGTTCAGTGGAAGCCAGCCGCATCATCCAGTCCAGCGGCATCCCCCTGCTCGACTCCACCGCGCTGCGCATCGTGCAGCTGTCGGTGCCGTTCCCGCCGCTGCCGCAGACCGACGAGAACATCGACATCCTGCACGTGACCCGCACCTGGCAGTTCCTGCCGGGCGGCGAAGTGCGGGACGAGTGAGACGAGCCGACCGGTAGGGACGGGCAGGCTGCGGCCCATCGGCACGCGCCGACGGAGGGAATTGCCCGGGCGCGCTTTTGCCAGCACTCTTCGTTGACAACGCGGTGGCCAATCCGACCGGGTTGTCCACTTTCGCTGGAGCAGGTGCCATGTACACGAAGACGCTTTACGCGGGCTGGGCCGACATGGACTTCAACTCGCACATGAAGAACACGGCCTACCTCGACAAGACCGCCGACGTCCGGCAGATGCACCATGGAGAACGGGTTCCCGATCGAGGAGTTCCTGCGCCTGCGGATCGGTCCGGTGGTGATGAAGGACGAGGTCGAATACTTCAGGGAAGTCGGCCTGCAGCAGCAGATCACCCTGACCTATGCGCTGGCCGGCCACGCGCCCGATGGCAGCCGCTTCATCCTGCGCCACGAGGTCTTCCGTCCCGAAGGGCAACTGAGCGCGCGCGTCAACAGTGCCGGCGGCTGGCTGGACCTGGCCGCGCGCAAGCTCATCGCCCCGCCGCCGGCGTTGCTGGCGGCGATGAATTCCCTGGAACACACCGCCGACTTCGCCTTCCTGCCGTCCAGCATCAGGCGGCCCGGCCAGGACTGACCCAGCTGCGTAGCTGAAACCACGTCGCCCCGCCCACCCGCCTGCCACGAGGTTCGCATGAAGATGACCCGCCTGATCCCGATGTTGCCGGTGAAGAGCATGCCGGCGAGCGTGGAGTTCTACCGCCGGCTCGGCTTTGCCGTGGAGAAGCGCAACGACGACTGGCGCTGGGCGATGCTGTGCTTCGACGAGTGCAGGCTGATGGTCGACGAATCGATCAACGTCGACCCGCGGGCCACGCGCTGTGGCGTGCTCTATCTGTATCCCGACGACGTGGCCGCCTACCACGCCAGCCTGCGCGACAACGGCGTGGCGATACCCGACCTGCAGGAATCCTTCTACGGCATGCTCGAGTTCCGCTTCGACGATCCCGACGGCAACCGCCTGTGGGTCGGCCAGGCCGCGCCGATCACCGATCGAACCGAGCAACCCTCGTAGGATGTCTCAATCCCGGCGCTTGCCGTACCAGAGGTCCAGGTGCTCGCGCGAAGTCAGCATGCGCTGCCGCTTCCACAGGAAGCGCAGCGCCAGCCGCAGGTGTTCCCAGGCACTGAAGGTATGCAGCTTGCGCGCCGAGGTATGCACGGCCTCGCGCAGTATCACGAAGCGTCCCTGGCGGGCCAGTGCCCGGCTCATGGCCACGTCCTCGCCGGCGTAATAGGTCAGGTCGAAACCGCCGGCCGCGTCGAACGCGGCGCGCGTGCAGAACAGGAAGCAGCCCGGCGCGATCCCGGTCAGACGGAACACCCAGGCGAAGAAGCGCGCCGCCAGCCGCGCATGCAGCGCGACGTCTCCTTGCAGCGCCACCGCCACGCCGCCGCCCACCGCGCCCTCGTCCATGGCCCGGGTCGCCGCGCGCAGCACCGCTGCGTCCACGTGGGTGTCGGCATCGACGAACACAAGCCGTTGTCCGCGAGCGAGCGTCGCCCCGGCATTGCGGGTGGCGGCGATGTGCCTGTAGGCGACCGCCAGCACCGTCGCGCCGCTGGATCGGGCGATATCGGCGGTGGCGTCGTCCGACGCGTCGTCGACCACGATGATCTCGAACGGCTGCCCCAATCCCTGTGCGGCCTGTTGCAAGGCACACAGCGAGGCCCCGATCAGTCGCGCCTCGTTATGCGCGGGGACGATGAAGGAAATCACGCGGAAGCCTGGATGTGCATGGGCCGAGCATAGGAAAGCCGCGTTAGCCGAGGGTGAGAAGTTGGCGCGGCAGCAGTCATTGCCCTGCCATCAAACCGGAGAGCGGTGGGCTGAAGCCCACCCTACGGCTCTGGCGCCGCTCGCAGGAACCCGGGCGGAGGCCAGGGCAGGCGACGCAGTTGCGATGGCACGCCGGGGGCGTCGGCGTCGGTGGTCAGCCACAGCGTTCCGTGTCCGTCGAACGCGATGCCTTCCACTTTGGAAGCGCCGTCCAGCCGTCCCTTCCATGCCACTTTTCCGTCCGGGCTGCAGGCCACCAGCATGGTGCCCTCGCATCGGCCGTCGTCGTAGGCGTTCGAGGTGTTTTCCGCCACGGCGCTGAGCAGCCATCGGCCATTCCCGAGGGCAGTCGCATCGGTGATGCCGACCGGCACTTCACCCATCCGCCCCAGATCGAGTTCCGTGAAACGGACCGGGGGCAACTCTGCCCTGCCCTCATCGGCCAGCAGGAAATCGATCGCCTGGGCAAGGCCGATCCGGAAGCAACCATTCAGCGGCGTGCCCGCATTCGCCCGACTGAACAGACACAAGTCATCGCCCAGTACGAGCCCGGCCTCGATGTTCAACCCCGGGGTGTGGCTGCGTAGTGCGTCATGCAACTTCGCCACGGAGACCGTCCGCGCGGCACTGGCAAGGCCGCCCCCTGCATCCAGCTGCACCATGTAGGCGACGTCGCGCCGTGGCCGTGAGCCGGAACCCCACGCAACCAGCATCGACGGCCGGTGCCCGTCCCCTGGCACAAGGAAGAGTGCTTCCAGATCCCGCTTCTGGCGCTTTCGCTCCGCGTGATCGACAGGCAGCCGCGCCTCCTCGAGCGGCCGGAGCCCCAAGACGCCCGATTCCACGTCGTTGCCTCGCAATGCAATCAGGTGATTCTCGTCGTCGGCGACGAAGTAGAACCAGCCGCCGACGATGACCAGGCCACTGGCCGAGCTGATGTGCGGCTGGCCCCTGGGATGCGCCGCAGGGTCCATGGCCAAGGTGCGAACGAGCGTTGGGCTGATCATGGCCTGGCGGATGCGAAGTCTGCTGCATTATGTCCACATCGGCCCGGGAGCGGACCCTGGCTCGACGCTGTTGCCGAAGGGAAGCGAGCGCCTCCTATCGGCCTAGGCTACCCACGCAAGCGTTACGCACCGGACCTTGGCCCATCGAATGCTACCGGCCCCCGGATCCGGCGGCGGTCGGATCGAACAACGGTGGGCTCGAGCGCAGCCTGCGGCACCAGGATTGCTGACGGCCAGCGGTATCCGTGGCACCGGCGGGTCAAGCGCCATGGCAGGCCTGCGAATCAACAAGACCTAACCTAAAAAGCGCAAGCCCACCCCAGGCTCCGTCGCAATGTATCTTGGCGTGGCCGCTTCCTCTTCGAGCTTCAGCCTCAGCCTGCCGACGAGGATCCGCAGGTAATGCGTGTCGTACTGGTGACTCGGTCCCCACACTTCCTTCAGCAGTTGCGGCTGGGTGACCACCCGGCCGGCGTGGACCACCAGCATGGCCAGCAATGCATATTCCTTGCGTGTCAGTGCGACAGGCTTGCCGTGCAGGTGGACTTCACGGCGCGATAGGTCGATACGCAAGCGGCCGTCGTCGAAAACGACCGCAGTGCCGTTCGGGTCGACCGCGCTCAGGCGCAGCAGCGCACGCACGCGGGCCATCAGTTCCTGCACCCCGAACGGCTTGGTGACGTAGTCATTGGCGCCGGCATCCAGCGCCGCCACTTTCTCGGCCTCGCCCGCGCGCACGGTCAGCATGATCACCGGCGCCTGCGACCATTGCCTGAGTTCCCTCAGCACCTCATGGCCGTCCTTGCCCGGCAGGCCGATGTCGAGGATGACCAGGTCCGCTCCATGCGTGGCGAGCGAGGCCAGGCCTTCCTCTCCGTCCGCCGCCAGGGCGACCTGATAACCCTGCGCCCGCAGGCTGATGTCGAGGAACTTGCGTATCTGCGGCTCGTCGTCGACGACCAGCACGCGCGCGGGCAAGGCGGCGGCGGACGCAGGGGCGTTCGGGTCAGTCGGCGTCGGCATCTGTGGACTGTGGCAGCGGTTCGATGAGCGGCAGGGTAATGCGAATGGTGGTGCCATGGCCATCGCTGCCGGGCAAGGCTTCCACGCTGCCTCCATGTGCGCCGACCATGCCCTGGCTGATGGTCAGGCCCAAGCCGGTGCCATGACGGCCGCGGTCGCCGCGCTCCACGCTATAGAACATGTCGAAGATGCGCGCGCGCTCCTCCTCGGGAATGCCGGGGCCGTGGTCACGCACATCGATGCGCAGCTTGCCTTCGACCAGGCGTGCGTCAATTTCCACCGCCCGGTCGGGCGGCGAGAACTTGACCGCGTTCTCCAGCACGTTGAAGAACGCCTGCTCGACCAGCGCCGGATGCACCCATATGGGCTTCATGCCCGGCTCGATGCGGATGTCCAGCTTCGCCTGCGGCTGGTAGCGCAGCAGCCGGCTGGTGGCCGAGCCGATCAGTTCGTCCACGCCGATCCAGTCGCGGTTCAAGGTCAGCCCGGTGTGGCCCAGGCGGGTCATGTCGAGCAGGTTCTGGATGTAGCGGTCCAGTCGTTCGCCTTCCATCTGGATGGTTTCCAGCAGGCTCCTGCGATCTTCCGCGCTCATCGCCCCGGAGTAGCTGGCCAGGCTGCTGGCCGAACCGATCATCGAGGACAAAGGCGAGCGCAGGTCATGCGACACCGACGACAGCAATGCCGATCGCAGGCGCTCGGTCTCGCTGCCGACGCGCGCCGTTTCCAGGTCCGACACCAGTCGGGTGCGCAACGCGGCCTGGCCGATATCGTCGGCCATGGCCTCGGCCAGGCGGCGTTGCTCGAAGGCCAGGCGGGCGTGGTCCGCGGCGAACCGCAAGCCCGCCACTCCCAACGTGCCGCGATCGTTGCACAACGGCAGGAACCACCACGACGACCCTGCCAGCGTGTCGGTGTAGCGTCCCGTTGCCTGGCCATGGCGCTGCGCCCATTCGGCCGCGCCGAGGTCGGTGGCACTGAGGTCGATTCCTTCGGAGGCAGCGACGTCGTCGCCGATCCTGACCCACGCGGGTGCAGAGAACGCGGCCTGCAGGGCGGAACGACCGGCAGCGAGGACCTGGCCGAGATCGGCGGCGCTGGCCAGTTGCCGCCCCAGTTCCTGGAGCACGGTGGAGTGCGCGTTCGCCGCCCGCAGCGCCAGCACCTGCATGCGCAACCGGGAGGCAAGCCTGCCTGCGACCAGCGCGGCGACCAGGAATAGGAACACCGTGGTCACGCCCTGGCGGGCGCTGATGTGCAGGGTGAAGCGCGGCTCGATGAAGAAGAAGTTGTAGGCCAAAAAGCACAGCGCGGCGGTGGCCACCGCGGCGGTCATGCGCGTGCGCGCCGCGACCACGACCACGGCGACGATGAAGACCATCGACAGGTCGTCCAGTCCCACCCAGCGTTCGGCCAGCCAGGCGATGGCGACTGCCAGCACCGTCGCCAGCACCACCAGCGCTGAATCCTGGCGTGCAAACGAAAGTCGCGGCGCGTGGGATTGGCGACGCGAACGCGCGCGCGCGCCGGGCGTATTGACGATGGTCAGCTCGAAATGGGCGCCGCGCTGCAGCAGTTGCTGGGTGAGGGTGCGGTTGAACATGCGCGCCACCGGCCGTTCGCGCGTGCGTCCTAGGACGATGGCCGACACGCCGCTGCGGCCGGCGTGCTCCAGCAGGGCATCGGCGATGTTGGCGCCGCGTACCACTTCGGTTCCGGCGCCGAGTTTGCGGGCCAGGGCGAAGGCACGGTCGATTTCCTGCTGCCGTGCCTCATCGATGCTCCCGGTCTGCACCGTGACCACGGTCCAGGGCGCATCGCGCCGTTCGGCCAGGCGCCGGGCGACGCGCACCAGGTACTCGGACTGGCCGAGGCCGTCGATGGCGACCAGCACGCGGCGACGCAGGTTGATGCCGGCAAGGCCGCGCGCCGCCTGGGTCTGGCGAAGGTCGCTGTCGACGCGGTCGGCGGCGGTCTGCATGGCCAGCTCGCGCAACGCGATCAGGTTGGAGGGCGAGAAATAGCCCTGCAACGCCTGCGCGGCCTGGTCCGGCAGGTAGACCTTGCCCTGGTGCAGGCGTTCGATCAGCTCGCGCGGCGGCAGGTCGACCAACACGATGTCGCGCAGCCGGTCGAAGACGATGTCCGGCACGGTTTCGCCGACCCGCACGCCGGTGATGCGGTATACCACGTCGTTGAGGCTCTCCAGGTGCTGGATGTTGATGGTCGTGTAGACATCGATACCCGCGTCCAGCAACTCCACCACGTCCTGCCAGCGGCGCTCATGGCGGCTGCCGGCGGCGTTGCGATGGGCCAGCTCATCGACCAGCACGACTGCCGGCTTGCGCGCGAGGATCGCATCCAGGTCCATTTCTTCGAACACGCGCTCCTGGTATCGAAGGCGGGCGCGCGGCATCAGCTCCAGGCCAACGACGAGCGCGGCGGTTTCGCTGCGGCCGTGGGTTTCAACCAGGCCGACCACCACGTCGATGCCCTGTTCCTTCAGCTCGCGCACGCGCGAAAGCATGGCGTAGGTCTTGCCCACCCCGGGTGCCGCGCCCAGGAAAATCGTCAGGCGTCCGCTGCCATTGCGACGGAGTTCGCCGATCAGGGCATCGGCCTGGTGGGCACGCGGATCGATCATGGGGCTATTGTGCGCCTGTCACTCTCGTTTCCTGCGTGGGCGGGAAAGCCCCAGCCAATTGGCCATCGACCGCGATCCCGGCGAAGACGGGGTCTACACCCGACCCACATCTGGCCATCCACTACTCCTGAATCGCTGTCGCCTTCGTTCCCATGCAAGCGACGTCGCTCGGCTCCCGCCTTCGCGGCAGTGGCGAATCCGCTCAATGCTTGCGGCCTGCTGTCGCCAGGTCCAGCGCCAGGTTGAGTTCCAGCACATTCACGCGCGCCTGGCCCATCAGCCCGAACTGCGGACCCTGGGTGTGGGCTGCGACCAGCTCCCCGACCTGCCCCGGATCGAGGTGCCGGGCCTGCGCCACGCGCGCGATCTGGACTCTCGCGCCGGCGGGGGAAATATGCGGATCGAGGCCGCCGCCGGACTGGGTCGCCAGTTCCCCCGGGACCTCCGCTGCGGCGATTCCGTCGCGCGCGGAGACCGCCGCGGCAGCTTCCCGGATGCGCCTGCGCAGGTCCGGATTGGTCCGGGCCCGGTTGCTGCCGGCCGCCGACATGGGGTCGTAGCCGGCGGCGGAAGGACGCGGCTGGAAATAGCGCGCGTGCACGAAAGGCTGCGCAACAAGCGAGGAGCCCACCGCCTTCCCGTCATCGGTGACGATGCTGCCGGTCGCCTGCCGCGGGAACAGGCCGCGACCCAGCGCGGTGCCGGCCAGCGAATAGAGCAGGCCCATGCCAAGGAGGACGACCGTGGCGAAGGTCAGCGAAGCGCGGAACGCGCCTTGGTCATGCAGTTGCGGGTCACGTGCAGTGGAGTTCATGGTGGATTCCTCAGGCGCCGATCGTGGCGGCCAGCGCCAGGTCGATGAGCTTGATCGCGACGAACGGCAGGATCACGCCGCCCACACCGTAGATCAGCATGTTCCGACGCAACAACGTGGTAGCGCTGCTGGGTTTGAAGCGCACCCCGCGCAGCGCGAGCGGGATCAGTGCGGGGATGATCAGCGCGTTGAAGATCAGGGCCGCCAGCACCGCGTTGGCGGGGCTGGAGAGGCGCATCACGTTCAGCGCTGCCATCTGCGGAATGGCGGCGGCGAACAGCGCCGGCAGGATCGCGAAGTACTTGGACACGTCGTTGGCCAGCGAGAACGTGGTCAGCGCGCCGCGCGTGATCAGTTGCTGCTTGCCCACCTCCACCACCGCCAGCAGCTTGGCCGGATCCGAATCCAGGTCGACCATGTTGCCGGCTTCCTTCGCCGCCTGGGTGCCGGAGTTCATCGCCAGGCCCACGTCGGCCTGGGCCAGTGCCGGGGCATCGTTGGTGCCGTCGCCGACCATCGCGACCAGGCTGCCGTTGGCCTGCTCCTGGCGGATGCGCGCGAGCTTGTCCTCGGGCGTGGCCTCGGCGATGTAGTCGTCCACGCCGGCCTCGGCGGCGATCGCCGCGGCGGTGAGCGGGTTGTCGCCGGTGATCATCACCGTGCGCACGCCCATCGCACGCAGGTGGGCGAACTTCTCCTTGACCCCGTGCTTGACCACGTCGGAGAGTTCGACCACGCCCAGCACATGCTTGCCCTCGCTCACCACCAGCGGCGTGGCGCCGCTGCGGGCGACCTGTTCGACACGCGCGACGAGTTCGCTGGACACCAGGCTGCCCTGCTCTTCCACGAGACGCCGGATCGCATCGCCGGCGCCCTTGCGGATCGAACGGCCGTCCTCCAGGTCGACCCCGGACATTCGCGTCTGCGCGGTGAACTGCAGGTAGTGGGCGCGATCGGGTTCGGCTGTCGTGCAGCCCTGCTCCCGTGCCAGGCGAACAATCGACTTGCCTTCTGGCGTCGGATCGGCCAGCGAGGCCAGCAGCGCCGCTTCGCGCAACATCGAGGCATCGATGCCGGCCAGCGGATGGAACACCGTCGCCTGGCGGTCGCCATGAGTGATGGTGCCGGTCTTGTCCAGCAGCAGCACGTCGACGTCACCGGCGACTTCGACCGCCTTTCCGGATTTGGCCAGTACGTTCGCCGACAGCGCGCGGTTCATGCCGGCGATGCCGATGGCCGGCAGCAGGCCGCCGATGGTGGTGGGGATCAGGCACACCAGCAGCGCGATCAGCAGCAACGGCGCCACCTGCACGCCAACGAAGGCGCCAATGGCCGGCAGCGTGGCGACCACGATGAGGAAGGTGAGCGTCATCGCCGCCAGCAACATGGTCAGCGCGATCTCGTTGGGGGTCTTCTGGCGGTTGGCGCCTTCGACCAGCGCGATCATGCGGTCCAGGAAGCTGTGGCCGGGTTCGGCGGTGATGCGGACGAAGATTTCATCCGAGAGCACCCTGGTGCCGCCGATCACGCCCGAGCGGTCGGTGCCGGCCTCGCGCAACACCGGTGCGGACTCGCCGGTGACGGCCGATTCGTTGATGGTCGCCAAACCACGGATGATCTCGCCGTCGGCGGGGATCTGTTCGCCGGCACTGACGATGACGGTGTCGCCAGGGCGCAGGTCGGCGGCAGGCGTGCTGGTTTCGGCGCCGTCCGCGCCTTGCTTGCGCGCGACCAGATCCTTGCGCGCGCGTCGCAGCGACGAGGCCTGGCCGCGACCGCGGGCCTCGGCAATGGCCTCGGCGAAGTTGCCGAACAGCACGGTGGCGAACAGGATGGCAGTGACCGACCAGCCGAAGCCGGGCGACGCCTGCCCGGCCAGGGTGATGATCGCGGACAATGCGGTGCCCAGCAGCACCACGGCCATCACCGGGCTCTTGACCAGGTGCCGCGGCGACAGCTTGAGGAAGGAGTCGCGCAACGCGCCGCGCAGCGCCGTGGCATCGACCAGCGCGGATCTGCGCGGATGATGGCCGTGGGAAGTGATTTCGCTCATTTCATTGCTCTCAGTGCGCCGCCGCGGTCAGCGACAGGTGGTCGGCGATCGGGCCCAGCACCAGTGCGGGCATGAACTGGAGCACGGTGAGGATCAGCACCACCGCAACCAGGGTCAGGGCAAAGGTCGGCGTTTCCACGCCCAGGCTGCCGGCGTTTTCCGGTGCCGGACGCTTGCGCGCCATCGAAGCGGCCACCGCAAGCGGAACGATCAACGCCGGGTAGCGGCCCAGCGCCAGCACCAGGCTGCAACTCAGGTTCCACCAGTAGGTGGCGTCACCCAGTCCCTCGAAGCCCGAACCATTGTTGGCGAAGGCCGAGGTGTACTCGTAGAACACCTGGGTGATGCCGTGGAAGCCCGGATTCGAGTTCGCGGTGATCGAAGGGATCGCTAGGGTCAACGCGGTGAAGCCCAGCACCACCAGCGGTTGCAGCAGGATCAGCAGCGCCAGCAGCTTCACTTCCGGCGCCTCGATCTTGCGGCCGAACACTTCCGGCGTGCGTCCGGTCATCAGGCCGGCCAGGAACACGCTCAGCAGCAGGTACACCAGGAACTGCTGCAGGCCGCAGCCGATGCCGCCCCAGATGGCGTTGACCAGCATGTTGACCAGCGCGTCCAACCCGGTCAGCGGCGCCAGCGAATCGTGCATCGCATTGACCGAACCATTGGAGGTCTGCGTGGTCACCGACGCCCACAACGCGGAAGCCTCCGCGCCGAAGCGCACTTCCTTGCCTTCCATCAGGGCGGCATCGGAGGTGGTGGCCGAATGTGCCTCGGACCATATCGCGAGGCCCGAGGACGCGGCAGACATCAGCAACATGCTGCCGAAGACCATCGCGCTGAGTTTCCTGCGCCCGACCAGCGGGCCGACCATGAAGACCACGGCAAGCGGGATCAGGATGATGCCGACGACTTCCAGGAAGTTGGAGAACGGGGTCGGGTTTTCCAGCGGCACCGCGCTGTTGGGGCCGTACCAGCCACCGCCATTGGTGCCCAGCTGCTTGGCCGCGACCATGGCCGCGACCGGTCCAAGCGGGATCTTCTGTTCCGCCATCTCCGCGCTGGCATCGACCGGGGTTACCGTGGGCCCTGCGGCCAACGTCGAAGGCACGCCTTGCGAGGTCAGCAGCACCGACCATAGCAGGCACAACGGCAGCATGAAGCGGACGCTGGCGCGGATGACATCGACCCAGTAGTTGCCGACATCGGCGTCTTGACCCGTGACGTCGCGCGGCCCGGCACCAGGCTGCCGTCCATCGCCAAGGAGGAGCGGCTTCGGATCGTCCGGGCCGGCCAGCCGTGGCCGGACGCTCACGGACGCTGCCGAGGCCGGGATGGCATCGGCCGAGCGTGCGTCCACTCGCCCACCGAACAGCGCGCGCAAGGTGGCCACCACCAGGGCAAGGCCCATCATCGGGGTGGCCACCTGCAGGCCGACGATGCCGGCCATTTGCGACAGGTACGACAGTTGCGCCTGGCCGGAATAGTGCTGCTGGTTGGTGTTGGTGAGGAACGACACCATGCTGTGCAGCGCCAGGTCCCAGCGCATGTTGGGCATGGCGTCGGGATTGAGCGGCAGCCAGGCCTGGGTGATGAACAGCACCCAGACCAGGGCGCCGATCGCGAGGTTGCTGAGCAGGAATGCCCTGGCATAGCCGCGCCAGCTCATGCCGCGCCGGCCATCGGTGCCGAGAAGCCGGTAGACCGGCTTCTCGAGCCATCCGAACAGACGGTCGCCACGCATGGGGGCGCCGCGCATCACCTTGGCGAGGTAGTGGCCCAGAGGCCAGGCCAGGGCGATGGCGAGCGCGAAGACGAGCAGGATTTCGATCATGGTCGTGATCCGCTCAGAATTCTTCGGGGCGCAGGATCACCAGCAGCAGGTAGGCCGCCGCCAGGACCACCACGATTCCGCACAACAGGGACAACCAGCCAGGCATCTGCGCATTCCTCCAGTTCCAGGGAAGGCAGTGTC
>SEHC01000349.1 GCA_004173415.1 Lysobacteraceae bacterium | reverse complement strand
CGCGGCGACGAGGTGCTCGGTTTCGACAACATGAACGACTACTACGACCCGCGGCTGAAGCAGGCGCGGCTGGACCGGCTGGTCCCGCACGAGCGCTTCGATTTCGTCCGCGCCTCGCTGGAGGACCGCGCGGCGCTCGAGGCGGCCTTCGACCGGTTCCAGCCGCAACGGGTGGTCAACCTGGCCGCGCAGGCCGGCGTGCGCTATTCGCTGGAGAACCCGCAGGCCTACATCGACAGCAACATCGTCGGTTTCATGAACATCCTCGAAGCCTGCCGCCACCGCGGCGTCGAGCACCTGGTCTACGCCTCTTCCAGCTCGGTCTACGGGGCCAACAAGAAACTGCCGTTCGCGGTCGAGGACAGCGTCGACCATCCGGTCAGCATGTACGCCACGACCAAGAAGGCCAACGAGCTGATGGCCCACACCTACAGCCACCTGTTCAACCTGCCGACCACCGGCCTGCGCTTCTTCACCGTGTACGGGCCGTGGGGAAGGCCGGACATGGCCCTGTTCCTGTTCACCCGCAGGATCCTGGCCGGCGAACCGATCGACGTGTTCAACCACGGCCACCACACCCGCGACTTCACCTACATCGACGACATCGTCGAGGGCGTGATCCGCACCCTGGACCGGGTGCCCGGCCCCGATCCGCTGCATGATCCGATGAATCCGACCCCGGCCACTTCCAGCGCGCCCTACCGGGTCTACAACATCGGCAACCACCAGCCGGTCCAGTTGCTGCGCTACATCGAGGTGCTGGAGCAATGCCTGGGCCGCAAGGCGCTGAAGAACCTGCTGCCCCTGCAGCCGGGCGACGTGCCCGACACCTGCGCCGACGTCGAGGCCCTGCGCCGCGACACCGGCTACTGCCCGGACACCCCGATCGAGGAAGGCGTGCGCCGGTTCGTGGCCTGGTACCGGGAGTTCTACGCGGCCTGAGGCCGGTCCCGCGCGCCCTGCAACACGGGTCGCGGCGACCCCGTCGATGGCCGGATCCCGCGGCTGACGGCGTTGTCACTAGGTCGGGCATCGTTGCCGATCGCCGGATCCAGGGGGAAGTTCCAGCATGCACGTGTCCATTGCGGCCCTGGCGCCGCGATCGCGCCTGGCCGGCCACGGCCCGGCTCTCGTCCTGGTCCACGGTCGATGATCGTTTTCGAGGCAGTGTTCTGGTTGGGCCTGGCGACGATCGTGTTCGCCTATGCCGGCTACCCGCTGCTAATCGCCCTGCTGGCGCGGGCCCGGCGCTTGCCTCGTCGCGGCGGCGAGCTGCCCTCGCCCGCGCCCACCGTGGACGTCCTGCTGGTGGTGCACAACGCGGCCGACCTGCTGGCGGCCAAGCTGGCCAACCTGGCCGCGCTGGAGTATCCGCGGGATCGCCTGCGCATCAACGTGGCCTGCGACGGTTGCGATGACCGGTCAGAGGCCATCGCCCGCGGCTTCGACCAGGTCCAGACCCGGGTCTTCGCCTTCGCCCAGCGGCGCGGCAAGTCGGCCTGCATCGGCGAGGTCCTGCCCGCACTCGATGCCGAAGTCGTCCTGTTCGTCGACGTGCGCCAGCGGCTGGAGACGCAGGCGGCGCGCTGGCTGGTGGCCGCACTGTCCGACCCGGCGGTGGGCGCGGCCAGCGGCGAACTGGTGCTGGAAGCCGACAACGGCTACGGCCGCGGCATCGACGCCTACTGGCGCTACGAGAAGCTGCTGCGCAAGCTGGAAAGCGCCAGCGGCTCGCTGATCGGGGTCACCGGCGCGCTGTACGCGGCCAGGCGCGAACTATTGCCGGCCGTCCCCGGCGGCATCGTGCTGGACGACATGTGGATCCCGTTGCGGATCGCCGCCGGCGGCCACCGGGTGGTGTTCGTGCCGGAGGCGCGCGCCTACGACCGTGCACCGAGTGATCCTGAGAGCGAGGAGCGTCGCAAGCGGCGCACCCTGGCCGGCAATTTCCAGTTGCTGCACCTGTGGCCACAGCTCGCCTTGCCCGGCGCCCACCCGTTGTCGCTGCGCCTGTGGGGCCACAAGTGGCTGCGGCTGCTCGCGCCGTGGCTGCTGCTGGCGCTGCTGGCCAGCAGCCTGGTGCTGGCCCTGTCCGGCAGCGCCTGGTACGCACTGGCGCTGGGCCTGCAGCTTTGCGCCTACGCCGTGGCCGTTGCCGGAAGGATCTGGCCGGCCTCGGCGAACCGCTTCCTGCCGATCCGCATCGGCAGTGCGTTCCTGGGCCTCAACAGCAGCGCCCTGCTGGCCTTCTTCGACTACCTGTCCGACCCGCACACGCACCTGTGGCAAACCACGCGGATGGACGATTCACCGACATGAACCGCTTTTCCTCCCGGCCAGGGCGCGCGACGTCGCCACGGCATGGCGGGGACCGGCGATGTGCTACGCCATGGAGCCGCTACGTCGGCTGACCTGATCGACGCGGATTCCGCGTTCTAGCAGGTAAACATCAACAGGGGAAACTGCATGACACGTACCATCACCACCCTCGCGGGGCTGGGCCTCTGGCTCCTGCTGGCCGGTGGCGTCCATGCCGCCGACCCGGCTCCGCCGGAGCCGGCCCCGCCGGTCGGCACTTACCGCATCGGCGTCGACGACATCGTCCAGGTATCGGTCTGGCGCAACCCCGAACTGGGCATCACCGTGCCGGTGCGTCCCGACGGAATGATCTCGGTGCCGTTGATCGGCGACGTCGAGGCCGGTGGCCACACCCCCGCCGAGGTCGGCAAGACCATCCAGGAAAAGCTCTCGGCCTACGTGCGCGACCCGCAGGTCGCGGTGATCCTGACCGAACTGCGCAGCCATGAATTCCTGTCGCG
>SEHC01000022.1 GCA_004173415.1 Lysobacteraceae bacterium | reverse complement strand
CCCTGGCCGACGCACCGGCGCTGCTGCCCGGCGACCGCATCCACATCGGACTGGAATCGGTGCGCAGCGAAGCGGTCGCGGCGCTCGGCGATCGTCCGCGCGCCTTGCAGATGCAACGCGAACTGCACGCACGCGCGGCGAAGTCGTTCGGCGAACGCGACCGGCTGACCATGGCCCTGGCCGGCAAGCTGGCCATCAACCTGGCCCGTTCCGGCGATGTGGCGGGCGGACGCGCGCTGATGGAAGCGCAGGTCCCGCTGAGCACCGAGGTGCTGGGCGCCGAGCACAAGGACAGCGTGTCGGCGGCCATCACCCTGGCCAGCCTGCGGGCGATGGCCGGCGACATGGAAGCGGCCGTCGGCATGCAGCGCGGACTGGTCGCCACCCAGACCCGTCGGCTGGGCAGCGAACATCCGGCCACGCTCAGCGCGCGCGGCAACCTGGTCAACATGCTGATGGATTCGGGCCAGGCGCGCGAAGCCTTGCCCGAGGGCCTGGCCGTGGTCGCCGCGCGCACCCGTCTGTACGGCGCCGACGACCCGATGACATTGCGTTCGATGCTCAACCTGTCCTCGCTGTACGCCCGGCTGCACGACTTCAAGTCGGCGCTGGACCTGCAGCGGAAGGTCATCGACGCGCGGGTGCGGGTCCTCGGCCCCCGGCATCCGGACAGCGTATTCATCATGATCAACCATGCCGGCACGCTGACCCAGGATGGCCAGCCGGCGACGGCCTTGCAGGAGTTGCGCCGGGTCCTGCCGCTGGCGCGAGAGGTGCTGGAACCGGCGCACCCGCAACTGCAGGCTGCGCTGATGGTCATGGCCGACGCATCGGAGCAGACCGGCGACCTGGTCAACGAGATCGGCGCGTATCGCGAAGTGCTGGAGATGCGCCAGGCCAAACTCGGTGACGACCATCCCCAGACCATCGAGGTGGCCTGGAAGTTGAGCCTGGCGCTGCAGGATGCCGGTGCCGGCGCCGAAGGCGCGCGCCTGCACGCGCGTTACGTGGCGCCGCTGCTGGGCGCGGATCCGGCGACGCTGGACGCGCAGCATTCAAGGCTGGCCAAGGCGATCCGCGAATCGATGTAGGCCGCCGCGCCGGTGCCGGGCCTCCGGGCCTGGAAGTCGGGCAGTATTAGCGCACCACCACCGTGGTCGCCTTGTTGCCGATCAGATAGGGCTTCAGGTCCTCGACCTGGCTGACTTTTCCGATCGCGCGCTGGGCGAACTTCTGCCCGGTGATGCGCACATGGCAATTGAGGAAAGGGTGTTCCTTGTCCTTGCCCTTCGAACAGTAGACCACGCGGCCGTCGCGGTCCCAGCCCAGCACCAGGCGTTCCTGGTTGTGGCTGGTGCGGTAGATCCAGCCTTTCTGGATATCGGATTCGGACATGGCCATGGTGGCGTCTCCTGGGGAGTGGGGTGGAACGCGGGCGGCTATTCGCCGGGTTTGGCCGCGGCGGTGGGCGACTGGCTGGCGGCGCGCCTGGCGAGCAGCGCCTCGCGATGGGCGATGTACGCGTTGGAGGCGAGGATGATCGCCGCGCCGAGCACCGTCCAGCGATCCAGCGATTCACCGAAGAGGGCCCAGCCGAGCAGCGCCACCAGCGGCAGCTGCATGAAACTGATCGGGGTCAGCGCCGAGACTTCGCCCAGGCGCAGCGCGCGCGTCCACAGCAGTTGCCCCAGGGTGCCGAATACGCCGGTCGCGACCAGCCACAGCCAGGCGATTCCGGTGGGCCAGATCCAGACGAACAGGGCCGGGACCAGCGACAGCGGCACCCAGAAGGCATAGGTGTAGAACACCACCGTGTCGGCGCTGTCGGTGCGGGTCAGCTGCTTGATCTGGATCGCGACCACCGCGCTGAGCACCGCGGCCAGCACCGCGACCAGGGTACCCGGGCTGAAATCGGCCGAGCCCGGGCGCACGATCACCAGCACGCCGATGAAGCCGAGGATCACCGCGGCCCAGCGGCGCATGCGCACGTTCTCGCCCAGCCACAGCACCGCGGCGATGGTCACGAACAGCGGCGTGGAATACGACAGCGACACCGCCTGGGTCAGCGGCAGGTGGCCGATCGCCCAGAACCCGCACAGCATCGAACCCAGGCCGATCGCGCTGCGCAGGAAATAGCGGGGCAGCTGGGTGGTGCGCGGCAGGCCGCGGCCGGGCCGCAGCAACAGCGGCAGCAGGGCCAGCAGGCCGAAGGCGTTGCGGAAGAAGGCCACCTCCTGGGTCGGGACGTGGGCGGTGGCCAGGCGGATGGCCACCGCCATCATGCCGAACGCCAGGGTGCTGCCCAGCATCAGCAGCGCGGCGCGGGTCGCGGCCGGTTGCGAAGACAGTTTCAGCACCGCCCGATCACCACTGCGCGCCGATGATGCGTGGTTCCGGTTGCAGGTCCACGCCGAAGCGTTGCCGCACCGCCCCGGCGATGCGCCGGGCCAGGTCCAGCAACTGCGCGCCACTGGCATCGCCATGGTTGACCAGGACCAGGGCATGACTGGCGGCCACCCCGGCATCGCCTTCACGAAAGCCCTTCCAGCCGCACTGCTCGATCATCCACGCGGCCGAGAGCTTGCGTGTGCCGGGGCCGTCTCCACGGAATAGCGGCAGCGACGGGTGCTGGTCCAGCACCTGCGCGGCGAGTTCCTCGGCGACGATCGGATTCTTGAAGAAGCTGCCGGCATTGCCGATCACCGCGGGGTCCGGCAGCTTGCGCTGGCGGATGCGGATCACCGCTTCGGCCACGTCGCGGCAGGTGGCCGCGGCCACGCCCATGGCCGACAGCTCTTCCGGGATGCCGGCGTAGTCGAGCTTCGGCTGGCGCCGGCGGGGCAGGGCGAAACGTACCGCGGTGACCAGGTAGCGGTCCGGCACGCGCTTGAACAGGCTGTCGCGGTAGGCGAAGGCGCAGGCCGCGCGATCCAGTCGCACCGGCGCGCCGAGCTCGCAGTCCCACGCTTCCACCGCGTCCACGAACTCGCCGACCTCCGTGCCGTAGGCGCCGATGTTCTGGATCGGCGCGGCGCCCACGGTGCCGGGGATCAGGGCCAGGTTTTCCAGCCCCGCCAGGCCCATGTCCAGGGTTTGCATCACCAGCCCGTGCCACGGCACGCCGGCATCGACATGCAGCAGCACGGTCGCGCCATCGTCGCCGAGCAGTTCGACGCGCCGGGTGGCGAAGGACAGCACCGCCGCCTTTGGATTTGCGGCGAACAGGAGGTTGCTGCCGCCCCCGAGCAGCAGTGGCCCGGCGGCCCGTACCTGGGGCAGCGACAGGACTTCGGCCAATGCGCCGCAGTCGTCGACCTCGACCAGCCACGGCGCGGTGGCGGCGATGCCGAAGGTATTGCGGGACCGCAGGTCGGCGTCGGCGGTCAGCCGCCAGCCGCGCGTCATGCCGGCGCGACCGGTCCGCCGCTGCGGTGTTCGCGACGGCGACGGATGGCATCGACGCATTCGCCGACCAGTTCCGGACCGCGGTAGACCAGGCCGGTGTAGCACTGCACCAGCGAGGCGCCGGCCGACATCTTGGCCACCGCATCGGCACCGGACAGGATCCCGCCCACGCCGATCATGGGGATGCTGTCGGGCAGGCGGGTGCGCAGCTTGCGCAGGACCATGGTCGCCTGGTTCATCAGCGGCGCGCCGGACAGGCCGCCGGTCTCGTGGGCCAGGCGGTGGTCCTGCACGCTGATCCGCGAGACCGTGGTGTTGGTGGCGATGACCCCGTCGACGGAAAGGTCACGCAGTACCCGGGCGACCGCGTCGATGTCCTCGTCGGACAGGTCAGGGGCGATCTTGACCAGCATCGGCACCCGCTTGCCGTGCTGCGCGCCCAACTCCTCCTGCGATTCGCGCAGCGCGCCGATCAGGTGGCGCAGCGCCTGCTCCTCCTGCAGTTCGCGCAGGCCGGCGGTGTTGGGCGAGGAGATGTTGACGGTGATGTAGTCGGCCAGCGGGTACACCCGCTCCAGGCAGTACAGGTAATCGGACGCGGCGCGCTCGTTGGAAGTGTCCTTGTTGCGGCCGATGTTGATGCCGAGCAGGCCCTCCTTGCGGCGCGCGCGTTCGACGTTGCGGACCAGCGCGTCGACGCCCTCGTTGTTGAACCCCAGGCGGTTGATCACCGCCTTGTGCTGGGGCAGGCGGAACATCCGCGGCTTGGCATTGCCGGGTTGCGCGCGCGGGGTGACCGTGCCGATCTCGACGAAGCCGAAACCCAGCGCGAGCAAGGCATCGATGTGGGCGCCGTTCTTGTCCATGCCCGCGGCCAGGCCGACCGGGTTGGGGAAGGTCAGGCCGAAGGCCTTGGTCGGCAGCGGCGCCGGCCTGCCCGCCAGCAGCGGATTGGTGCCGCTGCGGTAGGCGAGCTCGATGGCCTTGAGCGCCAGGCCATGGGCGCGCTCTGCATCCAGCGCGAAAAGGAAGGGGCGGGCGAGTCCGTACATCCCTCAGCGCGACCCCAGCCAGGCCAGGCCGCCGAAGAACATCAGGAAGGCGAGGATGCCGAGGATCCAGGCCGCGACCGACACCCATCCCAGGACCAGCCCGACCACCGCCAGGCTGTCGCCGCCGAGCGCGGGGTTGGCGCGGATCTCACGCCGCGCCAGGTGCCCGGTGGCGATCGCCGCCAGGCTGCCGAGGAACGGCAGCAGGCTCCATCCCAGGATCCCGGACACCAGGCTGACCACGGCCAGCACGCTGGTTTGCTTGATGCTGGCGTTCACCGGAAGGATCCCTTGTCCTGGCTCATGCGCTCAGAGGTCGAACTTGATGCCCTGGGCCAGCGGCAGCGAGTCGGAGTAGTTGATGGTGTTGGTCTGCCGGCGCATGTAGACCTTCCATGCGTCGGAACCCGATTCGCGGCCGCCGCCGGTTTCCTTCTCGCCGCCGAAGGCGCCGCCGATCTCGGCGCCGCTGGTGCCGATGTTGACGTTGGCGATGCCGCAATCGGAACCGGCCGCCGACAGGAACTGTTCGGCCGCCTTCAGGTTCTGGGTGAAGATCGACGAGGACAGGCCCTGCGGGACCGCGTTCTGCATGTCGATGGCCTCGTCCAGGGTCTCGTACTTCATCACGTACAGGATCGGGGCGAAGGTCTCGTGCTGGACCACTTCGTCGGTGTTCTTCAGGCCGCTGACGATCGCCGGAAGGACGAAGTTGCCCGGGCGGTCGATCGCGGTGCCGCCGGTTTCCACCGTGCCGCCGCTGGCCTTGGCCTTCTCGATCGAGGCCAGGAACTGCTGGACCGCGTGCGGGCTGTTCAACGGCCCCATCAGGTTGGCCGGGTCCAGCGGGTCGCCGATCTTGCCCTCGACCTGCTTGTAGGCCTTGACCAGGGTGGCCAGCACGTTGTCGTAGATCGACGAATGCACGATCAGCCTGCGGGTGGTGGTGCAACGCTGGCCGGCGGTGCCGACCGCGCCGAACACGATGCCGGGGATGGCCAGCTTCAGCTCGGCGGTCTGGTCCAGGATGATGGCGTTGTTGCCGCCCAGCTCCAGCAGGCTGCGGCCCATGCGGTGGGCGACGCGCTCGCCGACCCGGCGGCCGACCGCGGTGGAACCGGTGAAGCTGATCAGCGGGATGCGCTTGTCGTCGACGAACTTCTCGGCCAGCTCGGTGCCGGCGTCGTTGATCAGGAAGAAGATGTCCGGGAAACCGCCAGCCTTCAGCGCCTCGTTGCAGATCTTCATGCTGGCCAGCGCGGTCAACGGGGTCTTGTTCGACGGCTTCCAGATGCAGATATCGCCGCAGATCGCGGCCAGGAACGCGTTCCAAGCCCAGACCGCGACCGGGAAGTTGAAGGCGCTGATGATCCCGACCAGGCCCAGCGGCTGGTACTGCTCGTACATGCGGTGGCCGGGGCGCTCGGAATGCATGGTGTAGCCGTAGAGCATGCGGCTCTGGCCCACCGCGAAGTCGGCGATGTCGATCATCTCCTGGACTTCGCCATCGCCCTCGGGCTTGCTCTTGCCCATCTCCAGCGCGACCAGCGAGCCCAGCGCGTCCTTGTGCTTGCGCAGAGCGTCACCGCACAGGCGCACCGCTTCGCCGCGACGCGGCGCCGGGGTCGTGCGCCAGACCTTGAAGGCGGCCTGGGCGCGCGCGACGATGGTCTCGTAGTCGGCGTCGCTGGTGGCCTCGACCTCGGCGATGGTTTCGTTGCTGGTCGGGTTGACCGACTTCAGCACCCCGGCGCCGGTGGCGGTGGACCACTGGCCGTTGCCGAGGAAAGTGCCGGAATTGTTCGGGCCAAGGCCAAGCGCCTTGAGCAGGTCAGCGGACATGAAAACTCCTGGAAACCACGTAAATGTTCGGGGGTTGGCCGCGAAGCGGGGGAGCGCGGCCGGAAAGTGCGCCGATTTTAGCAGACGCCGCCACTTGACCGGGCACCTGGCGTGCCGGCGGGCACGCGTCGTCGCCGCGGCGATGCAGGGACGATGCCCCTGCGCAAGGCCGCTTCGCCTCGCTGCCTACGCGCCTGCCGCGTGCCCGTGGGGCGGCATGGGCGGCAGCGGATCACCGGCGCGCCAGCCGGCGTCCTGCATCCGGTCGAGCAGGGCGACGACCTGGTGCCGGGCCTCGAGTTCGTGGATCGGCAGGACCAGCAGATCGCCGTCGCGGGCCCACTGCAATGGAAGCCGCGCGGCTTCCACTTCGTCCAGGCAGGTGCCGATGGCCTCGGCGCCGACCCCGTCCTGCAGCAGTTGCGCGCGCATGATCGCGGCGATTTCGCCGGGCGCGCGGCCCCGCTCGTAGCCGGCGATGTCCTTCAGCACCACCAGTTCGGGGCGCGCGGCGGCGGCGGTGGAAGCCACCGCGCGCAGGTCGGCGTCCTCGCGGTTGCCGGCATGGCCCAGCACGATGGCCATGCGTCCCGTGCGCGCCCCCGCGCCGATCGCCTCGAGCAGGCCGTGCAGACCGTCGGGGTTGTGGGCGTAGTCGATGAAGACTTCCAGCGCGCCGAAGCACCAGCGCATCAGGCGTCCGGGATTGTCCGCATGCGAGCGGCCGAATCCGGCCAGGCAGGCCGCGATGGTGGCGGGTGCGATGCCCAGGGCGGTGGCGGTCAGTGCCGCGCCGGCGATGTTGGCCAGGTTGTAACTCGCGCGACCGGACAAGGTCAGCGGCATGGCCTTGGCCGGGCCGAGGTCGTGGCTGCGGCCGTCGCGGTGCAGGAGCAGCTTGCCCTGGCGCACGCCGCAGCAGGCGCCGCCTTGCTGGCGATGCCGCTCGAGCGCGGGGTGGTCGAAATCCAGCGCGAACCAGCCAAGCGGGCAGGTCAATGACTCCGACTGCCGCAGCAGCACCGGGTCGTCGGCGTTGAGGACCAGCAGTCCGTCCGCGCCGATGGCGCGGGCCACGGTCAGCTTCACCGCGGCCAGGTCGTCGAGGTCGTGGACGCCGTATTCGCCGAAATGGTCGGCGGCGATGTTGGTGACGATGGCGGCGTCGGCGTGGGCCAACGCCAGGCCGCGCCGCAGCATGCCGCCACGGGCGGTTTCCAGGATCGCCGCCTGCGCGGCGGACTGGCGCAGGGCGGTGCGCGCGCCGGTCGGGCCGGAGAAGTCACCGGCCTCCAGTGCCTGGCCATCGAAATACACGCCATCGGTGCAGCTGTGCGCGGTGCGCCAGCCATGGGCCTTGCACATCGCCGCCAGCAGCCGCACGGTGGTGGTCTTGCCGTTGGAGCCGGTGACCAGCGCGGTGGGGATGGCGTGCAGCGCGGCCCAGGGCACCTGTCCTGGAGCCGGCAGCTCGTCGACGAACCAGCTGCGGCCGCCGTCGCCTTCGCCAATGCTGACCTCGTCGTCGTCGGCCAGGAAGGGCAGGTGTCGCGCGTCGGCCGCCCGCATCAGCGTAATGAGCGCAGGGCGTGCCTCGGCTTGCGCGACTGCGCGCAACGTATGCAGGGCCGATTCGCGGTCCCATACCGACGCATGGCCGGGAGCGTGGCAGGGCTCTGGCGCGCCGTTCGCGCCGTCGGCGGAGGAGAAGCGGGAAGCCAGCGCCGACCACCACGCCCATTCGTTGACCTCGGTGGCCGCGTACAGCTGGTCGGCCGGTGCGTTGAAGGCCAGCGAGACGCCGCTGCGATGGCGGCGCAGGACGATCCCGTCTTCCGCCCAGGCCAAGGCGCCGCGCGCCGCCTGCACGTTGTCCTTCCACCCCGCCAGCGTGGCCTCGTCGAACTTCAGCCGGGGTGCGCTTTCCAGCGCCGCGCCGGTGCCATCGAAATACAGGTTGCTGCCGGTCAGCCGGCGCGAATCTTCGTAGGGTTCCGGGAGCATCGCAGGATCAGTCGCTCTCTTCGCGTTCGAACACCAGCCCGCGCTCCTCGCGGACCACGCCTTCCATGCTTGCCGACAATGCCTCTTCGCCGGCGCCCTCCAGCGTGGGCAGCTCCAGCCGCGGCGTGACCCTGGCCATGCCGTCCTCCGGCTGGAACTTGGTGATCTGCTTCCAGGTCCGGGTCAGCGCATCGGCGAACACCAGCACCAGGTCGCCGGGCTGGCCCATGCGCAGGGCGGCGTCGGTGGCCTGCTGCTCGTCGGGGATGATCGACATGCTGGCCGGGGCCACGCCGGCCGCCTCCAGTGCCCTGGCGATGATCCTCGGCACTTCGTCGCCATCGCGGCCGCGCAGCGAGTCGTCGCGGCGCACGATGTAGTGGTCGAACTTGCCGGCCACCGCTTCGGCGATCGCGCGCAGGTCTTCGTCGCGTCGGTCGCCGGGACCGGCCAGGACCACGATCCGGCGTCCCGGCACGTCCAGGCGCAAGGCCAGGTCGGCCATCACGCCCACGGCGTGCGCGTTGTGGCCGTAGTCCATCAGCACCTTGAACGGATGTTCGTTGTACACGTTCATGCGCCCGGGGGCCTGGAAGAACGTGGTGTCGAAGGTGCGCAGGCCCTGGCGTATGGCATCGAGCTTGATCCCCAGCGAGAACGCCATCGCCGCGGCCACCATCGCGTTCTGCACGTTGTGCAGCGCGCGCCCTTCCAGGGTCGCCGGGATCAGGTGGGTCCACATCAGCGGGATGTGGCTGCCCTTGTCGTACAGGGTGATCATGTGCCCGTTGACCCCGGCTTCCAGCGCGCAGGCGCGGCCCCCGGCGCGGATGTGCTCGCGCACCAGCGCGTGCGAGGGGTTCATGGTCACGTAGCAGATGGTCCGCGCGTCGGTGTAGGCGGACATCTTCAGCACGTTGGCATCGTCGGCGTTGAGCACGGCGCATTCGCGCGCCACCTCGACCACGATGCGCTTGATCTCGGCCAGCTGCTCCAGCGTGTCGATGCCCTTCAGGCCGAGGTGGTCGGCGGCGACATTGATGACCGCGCCCACGTCCACTTCGCGCACGCCCATGCCCGAGCGCAACAGGCCGCCGCGCGCGGTCTCCAGGATCGCCATGTCGATCTGCGGGTCGGCCAGCACCATCCGCGCCGAGACCGGGCCGGTCATGTCGCCCTCGACGGTGCGATGGCCGTCGATGTACACGCCGTCGGTGGTGGTCAGGCCGGGGACGAAGCCGGCCATCTTGGCGATGTGGGCCAGCATCCGCGCGGTGGTGGTCTTGCCGTTGGTGCCGGTGACCGCGGCGATCGGCACGCGGGTCGGGCTGCCGGGCGGGAACAGCATGTCGATGACCGGGCCTGCGGCGTCGCGCGGGGTGCCCTCGCTGGGCGCCACGTGCATGCGGAAGCCCGGCGCGGCGTTGATCTCGCAGATCGCGCCGCCGACCGCGCGGTAGCTCTCGGCGATGTTGGGCGAGATGAAGTCCACGCCGCCCACGTCCAGGCCGATCGCGCGCACCGCGCGCACCGCCATGTCGCGGTTGTCCGGGTGGATGATGTCGGTGACGTCGGTGGCGGTGCCGCCGGTGGACAGGTTGGCGGTGGAACGCAGGTACACGACCTCGCCCTCGCGCGGCACCGAGAAATGGTTGTAGCCAACCCGTTCCAGCATCAGGTCGGCCTGTGCGTCAAGTTCGAGCCGGGTCAG
This sequence comes from Lysobacteraceae bacterium, assembly GCA_004173415.1. GTDB lineage: Bacteria > Pseudomonadota > Gammaproteobacteria > Xanthomonadales > Xanthomonadaceae > Pseudoxanthomonas_A. The sequence goes on along the minus strand of SEHC01000022.1, from coordinate 2,541 downwards.
GACCTTTTCGTGGCCGACGCCGCGGCGCGGGTCGGCGTTGACCCGGTCGACCAGTTCGGCGATGTCGCTGCTGCCGTCGCCGACCACGTGGCCGGGGGTGCGCCGGGTGGCGGCGATCAGTTCGCCATTGACCACCAGCAGGCGGTGGTCGTCGCCGCCGATGAAGGTTTCCACGATCACCGAGCGCGAGTGCTCGCGCGCGGCGGCGAAACCTTCGCGGATCTCGTCGTCGCCGGAGATGTTGATGGTGATGCCGCGGCCGTGGTTGCCGTTGTAGGGCTTGGTGACCACGGTGCCGCCAAGCTTCCTGGCCGCGCGCAGCGCACCGCTGGCGTCGCTGACCAGTTCCTGGCGCGGCACCGGCAGGCCCAGCGAGCCGAGGATCTTGTTGGTCTCCTCCTTGTCGCTGGCCAGTTCCACCGCGATGTGCGGGGTCTTACCGGTGACCGTGGCCTGGATGCGCTGCTGGTACTTGCCGTGGCCGAGCTGGATCAGCGACTGCTGGTTCATGCGCAGCCAGGGGATGCCGCGTTCTTCGGCGGCGCGGACCAGCGAGGCGGTCGAGGGTCCCAGCGCGCGGCGTTGCGCGTAGCGGATGAAGTCGTCGCGGGCGGCGTCCCAGTCCCAGTTCTCGGCGACGCTGCCCGGCGGACGCAGCTCGACCGGCAGCAGCGAGGACAGCAGCTTGAGCGCCAGTTCGCCGGCGGCGATGCCTTCCTCCTTCTGCGCGTACTCGTAGACCACGGTATACACGCCCGGGCGATCGTCGCCGACGCTGCGGGTCTTGCCGAAGGTGACGTTCTCGCCGGCGACGTTCTGAAGTTCGATGGCGACGTGCTCGAGCACGTGCCCCAGCCAGGTACCTTCGCCTTCGCGCATGCGGCGGATGAAGCCGCCCGGCTCACGGTAGGAGCAGCCGTGCTCGGCCAGGCCGGGCAGGGCGGCGACCAGCGCGTCGACGAAACCCGCGCCCAGCCTTCCGGTCGGCCAGGCTTCCAGCGCCTGCAGGTCCAGCTCCAGGCGGATCACCGGGAAGTGGGCGTATTGCGAGGGACCGACGTAGACGGAGCGTTCGAGTATGCGCATGCGGCTTCCTTGGATTCTTGGTTACCGCTGGCGGGCTGGATCGGATTCGCCGGCGGGGACGGGTTCGCGGAACTCTTGGTAATGGTGGACCAGGTCAAGCAGCATGCCGGCCTCTCCGGCCCGCAGCATGCGCGACGCGTTGAGCCCGGTCACCCAGTCGCGCGGGCATTCCACCATCGAACTGTAACGCGGAAACGAAGGGTTGCAGGTGCCGATGGCCAGGCGACCACTCGACCTGCCGTCGCCATCGGTGACCTCGACGATGGCGAAATCCGCGGCCGCGCCCATCTCGCCCTGGATCCGGTGATTGAAGTAGCCGCCGCTGACCGTCAGGCGCAAGTCCCCGCACTGGCGGGTGATCGAGGTGCTGCCGGTGCGCCATACCTCGCCGCGGGCGTCTTCGGCGGAATATTCGACCAGCGCGCTCGGATCGATCCATTCGGCCGGGCCGCGCGAGGGGTCCCTGGCGTCGGCCGATTCGGCATGTTCGAGCTCGATGCGCGATGCGTCCGCCTGGCAGGCGTAGTACAGGCCTGGTTGCTGTCGCGCCTGCAGGGCAGGCGTGACCTGCAGCGGCAGCAGCGCCAGGCAACGGATCATCCGCCGGCTCTATTTGCTCGTGGCCAGCGACCCCGCCGACGCCTTGCGGGTATGCAGGTTGAAGGTCGCGCCGGCGACCAGGATGTGCACGGTCAGGCCCAGCAGGCACACCGGCTGGTCTTCGCTGACCTGGGCCATCGACGAGAACTGCAGGCCGTCGGCATCGACCACGGTGACCGCGCCGCTGCCCTCGACCTCGACCGTGTTGTCCGGGCCGATGAAGGCGGCCGTATCCTCGTCCAGGCCGATGCCGATCGCGAAGGGGTTGTAGGCCAGCGCCGCGACCAGCCGCCCCAGGCGGTCGCGCTGGCGGAAGTGCTGGTCGATGATGAAGCGGTTGGTCAGGCCCAGTCCGGGAGCCAGGCGCACGCTGTCTGCTTGCGGCGAGGCGCCTTCCTTGCCGAACGCGATCATGTGCTCGCTGAGGATGCTGGCGCCCGCACTGGTGCCGCCGACGGTGATCCCGCAGGCATTGCGTTCGCGGATCAGCTTGGCCGCCGGGGTGCCGCCGAGGATGGTCGAGAGGCGCAACTGGTTGCCCCCGGTGAAGAAGATGCCATCCGCTTCGGCGATGCGTTCGAGCCGGTTGGGCTCGTGGCAGTCGCGCCGGGTATCGAAGTCCATCACCTCGACGTGGCCGGCGCCCAGGTCGCCGAAGATCGTTTCATAGCGGCTGCCGGTGTCGGCCAGCTGGCTGGCGGTGGGGATCACCACGATGCGCCCGTCGCGGCCGCCGCAGAGGTCGAGGAAGCGCTTGAGGATGCGGGGGTTGTCTTCCTTGTTCTCGGCGCCGCCGATGGGAACGATCCAACCCCTCTCGTCGCCGTCGGCGACCTTGCTGGGACACATGCGGAA
>SEHC01000021.1 GCA_004173415.1 Lysobacteraceae bacterium | reverse complement strand
GCCAGCTTGACTAGCTTCATGTTTGTGTCCCTTCGAGGAAATGCAGGCCGGAAGTGACCTGCCTTCCTTACAACGAGGGTCCATTGGCCAAGAGGCCAGGCAGCCGTCAATCGCGCCTGTCAGTGCCTTTCATGCGCGATACTTGAAGCGCCTTGTCCTCAATCGCGAAGCTGACGCGTTACTTCCGCCGCCGGTGACGCAAGGGACGACCTCGTTTCCACTGCCTGCGCCGGCCGCCGGAATGCCTGCCAGACCCGATGTGTACATGCCGTGCAGATCGCCTCCCCTAGGCCTGATAGCTGCGGCGCGACCGATATGGGAACATAGCGACGCGTTCGCGACCAAGGAAATTGCAGATCCATGAAGCTGATAATCCAGGTGCCATGCCTCAATGAATCAGGCACGCTCGCCATCGCAATCGAGGCCCTGCCACGCGAGGTGCCCGGCTTCGATCAGGTTGAATGGCTGGTCATCGACGACGGCTCCACTGATGACACGGCCGAGCTGGCCAAGCGCCTCGGCGTGGACCATGTGGTTCGCCACACCGCGAACCGCGGCCTGGCGACCGCCTTCATGACCGGCCTGACTACCTGCCTGCGCCTGGGTGCCGACGTCATCGTCAACACCGATGCCGACAACCAGTACGAGGCCGCGGACATCCCCAAACTCACCGCGCCTATCGTGGCCGGCATGGCCGACATGGTCATTGGCGCACGCCCGATTTCGGAGACCGAGCATTTCTCCTGGATCAAGAAGAAGCTGCAGCATCTGGGCAGCTGGGCCGTCCGCATGGCCAGCAAGACCGACGTTGCGGACGCGCCGAGTGGTTTCCGCGCCATATCGCGCGAAACCGCCATGCGGCTGAACGTGTTCAATCCCTATACGTACACGCTGGAAACGATCATCCAGGCGGGCCTCAGCAATCTGCGCGTGATGTCAGTCCCGATCCGGACCAATGAGGACCTTCGCCCTTCGCGGCTGGTAAAAAGTATTTCCAGTTACGTGCGCAGGTCCCTGGTCACCATCCTGCGCGTGTTCATCACCTACCGGCCGCTGTTCTTTTTCTTCTGGCTCGGGGTGGCGCTGGCGCTGCCCGGACTGGCGCTGGGATTCCGCTTTGTCTATTACTACGTCCAGGGAAACGGAAGCGGCCATGTCCAGTCTCTCATCCTGGCTTCTCTGGCACTCACCCTGGCTGCGCTGGCGGCAATGTGCGGGTTGATTGCCGACCTGATCTCCACCAATCGAAAGCTGATGGAACGGATAAGCCAGCAGTTGATAAGCAAGGATGCCGGGTCCTGACAGGACCTTCAGGGAACGCGGACTGCGGACGGCCGCATTTCGCATTGCCCCGGCGCGATGCGACCACCGTATTCACGGTGATCGCATGACGTACCTCTGGAAACTCAGCTCGCGGAAAGCACGACTTTTGCCGGGGTCAGGCAGCGGATCGTGCCGGAACTGGTGTCCTGGATAAAGCTGACCCCGTATTCGCCGGGTTCCACGCCATCCAGCTTGACCTCGACGTTGTAGCCGGACTTGGCCATGCCGTCCGCCTTCAGCACCTTCGCCACGTCGGGCCGGTCGGCGCCCGCGGTACCCCGGAAAGCATAGGACTGGGCACCGTCCAGCACGATCGCGAATGCGTCCGGCGGTTGCAGGCCGGGATTTCCGATCCAGCCCTGGAACACGGCCTTCTGCCCGACCGTCAGCTTGGCCGGCTGGGCGGCGACCGCCTGCTTGGCCACGAAATCCAGCTGGCAGGGTGCCTTGGTGGTGGTGATGGTGGAAAGTTGCTGCGTATCGAGCGTGGTGATGCCGGCGGCGGCAGGCACCAGCGAGGGGGCGACGACGATATCGGCCGGTTCCGGCGCGGCGGTGGCTGGCGCCTGATTGGGTTCGGCGTCCCTGTTGCAGGCCGGGAGGGCCAGCACGAAGAGTGTTCCCAACAGCAGTTTGCTGATGTTCTGCATTCGATTATTTTCCTTGGTTAGTCGAATCGTGATCGGTTGGACGGACTTGGTTTCATCCGGCTGGACCCGGCGCCCATCATACCGTGGGACCCCTTCCCGCCAGCGTGTTTGCCGTCGGCAGGCGGGGGCGCCAGGCCGATGCCACGAGGAGCACCAGGGCCAGCAGGGTAAGAATCGACCCGAGCAACAGCCGCGGGGGCAGGTAGCGCATCTCGACCGAAGCGGGACCCTGCTGGATGGCGATGGCGGGCATCACCCCACCGACCAGCTTGATCGGCCGGGGGATGCCCTGCACCCTTGCCGTCCAACCGTTCCGGTAATGCATCGGTATCACCAGGTACCCCGCCGAAGGCGCATCGACGTCGACCACGAAACGATCGGGACGGTACCTCGCCAGACGCACGCGCTGACTCCACTTGAGTGGCTCGGCGAAAGACGATTTCTCCACGAAATAAGGCCCAGTGGCGCAGCCGGGATTCTCCACCACGACGATGCGCTGGCCCGGGGTCAACAGTTTCAATCCGCTTCGGCCACTGCGGCTGCCGCCTCGTTCAAGCGCGGCGGTCGAAACGCCGTAGCAAAGGGCGCTGGCATCCAGGAGCGGGGCCGCCCAGTGGAACCGGTCCAGCCTGATCTGCGTGGCGGTAGGGGTGGTGAATGGATCGGTCGCCATCGCCCCCAACAAACCGTTCAGTTCGCGCGATCGCATCGCGTGGGCGTACCACTCGCCCAACCCGATCGCGCCCAGGGTGCCGGACACCATGAATGCATGGCTGTCCTGCGCCACGTACTGGAAGGGCCGGATTCGCTGCTTGAGCATCTCGAGCTCGGGGCTGACCGGGAAGAAAAGCGCGGCATCGGTGGCGCCGTTGAACCGCTTGAACTGGCCTCGCAAATCCACGAACTGCACCAGGCAAAGCCCGAGGATCAACGCGACGCCCGCCTTGCTTGCACGGACATGTGCCTGCAGCCAGCCGAGCGTGGAAGCTGCCATGAGGATCAGGCCGATATCCAGCAGCAGGATCGCGCGACTCCAGGGATTGTTGGACAGGACGGGAAGATGCCCGCCAATCTCCCGGGGCAACAGCTGGAACACGAGTGCGGCACCGCTCAACGCGAAAAAGTACCCGGCCCAGGTCAAGGCCCGGGCACTGCTCCGCTTGAGGAACGGCAGCGCAAGGGCCGCTGCCGCGGCTATCAACGCCGCCATCCCGACGTACATGTTGGACTCCACGTGCGCCGATTGCTGCGCCCAGGGCCAGGACAGCAGCCGGGCATGCTGTTGCAGGGTGAATCCACTGCCGTAGGAGCGATAGCTGAGATCGGTTCCATGCAGCGAGTCGACCAGGGTCAGTAACGGCAGCGCCACCAGCCCGAGCCCGAGCGCCAGCCCAAGGACCACCCCGACCAGGTTGGGTACGGTGTTCCCTGGCTCCCGCTCGATGGTGCAGCAGAGCGCGACCACCAGCGCGGCGCCCAGCGCGATGGCGACAACGAAAGGGAAGCCCCCCGCGAAAACAAGCGCGGTGAAAATGGCGATGCGGCCAACCGCGCGGAAACGCCCGCCCGCCACGTAATCGGCTACTGCCAGCAATAGCCAGGGTATCCACATCGCCGTGTACATGTGCGGCCAGAACAGCCATGCGGTCACGAATCCGGACATCATGAAACTGATGCCCGCAAACAGGGAAACCGCCGGACTGTAGTAGCGGCCCACCAGATAGTGCATGCCGAGTCCTGCAACCACCAGGCATGCCAGGACCGCAAGGTAGAACCCGGTCGCCGGATCCGGAGAGACCGCGAAGATCGCGAACGGCAACGTCAACATGGCGTTGGTCGGATCGATCAAGGACGGCGCCCCGCCCGCGCGCAGCGGGTTCCACAGCGGCAATTGTCCCTGGCGGAGCTGCTGACGGCCTTCGAGCCAGATCGGCATCAAGGAGTCGAGGATGTCCGACCGCTCCATGTTGCGGGCTTCGACGGTCTGTTCGGCCGGGTTCCAGCCAAGATAGGAAGGCAGGATATCGAACGGGCCCACCGTTTCGCCCGACAGCGGATTTGCTCCCAACGCCGCCGCAGCTATCAGCACATAGGCCGCCAGCCAGGTCAGGAAACGCTTGACCCTGGTCTTGGGCTTGCCGCCTGCCGATGCGGAACTTGAGGGAACCTGCATGTTCATGCGCTAGGCGGGAACGCCATCTCGAACGGATAGCCGGTGAGGGTCAGGTTGGGGTTGTAGGCCGGATCACGCTTCAGTGATTCGCCCCAACGACGGTTCATGAACTCGACCTCCTGGCGGAAGCGCTCCCGCTTGACGGGCGTATCCTCCGCACCGCGCGAGGCGGACTCATGGTGGTAGGCCTCGGCATGGGGCGTCCACACGTTGCGGTAGCCGGCCCGGCCCAGGCGCAGGCAGAAGTCGATGTCGTTGAAGGCCACCGTCAGGCCCTCGTCCAGCCCCCCCACTTCGTCGAACACCCGCTTGCGCACCACCAGGCAGGCGGCGGTGACCGCGCTCAGGTTCTGCACCAGCTGGCCGCGGCCGAAATAACCCGGGTCCTTGCGCCCCTTGCCGACCCCGATGTGGCCGGCCACGCCGTGCAGGCCGGTCAGTACCCCCGCATGCTGGATGGTGTCGTCCGGGTAGTAGAGCAGGCAGCCGACCGCGCCGACGCCCTCGCGGCAGGCGTGGCTGGTGAGCTCGCGCAACCAGCCAGGCTGGTTGATCTCCAGGTCGTTGTTGATCAGCCCCAGCACCTCGCCACGCGCATGCCGCGCGGCGAAATTGTTGATCGCCGAGAAATTGAACGGCGCGTCGTACCGGAGCACCCGGACCCGGGGCTGCGATTGCAGCGAATCCAGGTAGTCCAGCGCCGATTGCTCGCTGCTCTGGTTGTCGACCACCAGGATCTCGTAGTCCGGGTAGTCGGTCCTGGCCAGGATGCTCTCCACGCACACCCTCAGCAGCTCGACCTTGTCGCGCGTCGGAATGATCAGGCTGACGAAGGGCGGCGGCTCGGGCAGGGCGTAGCGCACCTTGTAGTAGCCCTGCATGGTCACTTCGACCTCCGCCTTCACGCCCGAGCGCTGCAGGTGCTCGGAGATCGCCCGGCAGCCCGCGGTGGCCGCGTAGTTCTTCTCCGATGCACCGCGCGCGGTGGAACCTTCGACCATGCGCCAGTGGTACAGCACCTTGGGGATGTGGCCGATCTGCGCCGGTTCCAGGCGCTCCACGCAACGCAGGGTCAGGTCATGGTCCTGGCTGCCCTCGAACCCCTTGCGGAACCCGCCCACGTCGCGCATCAACCGGGTGTCGTAAACGCCCAGGTGCGACACGCAGTTCTGCGACAGCAGCAGGTCGTAGTTCCAGTCCGCCTTGAAATAGGGCGATGAACGCCGCCCGGCCTCGTCCATCTTGTCCTCGTCGCTGAACACGAGTTTCCAGCGCGGGTGGTCGTTGACCGCCTTGACCACTTCGTACAACGCCATCGGGTGCAATTCGTCGTCGTGGTCCAGCAGGGCGACGTATTCGCCCCGCGCCAGCGCGAGCGCACTGTTGGAGGCATCGGAAATATGGCCGTTCTCGGCGCGATACACGACCTTGATCCGCGGATCCAGGCGCTCGTATTCGGCGAGCACCTTCCTGACGTGGCGCTTGGTCGATGCATCGTCCGCGATGCACAGTTCCCAGTGCGGGTAGGCCTGCCCGCGCACGCTGTCGATGCATTTGCGCAGCCACCGCTCCGGGGTGTTGTAGGTGGGCATGACCACGGAGACAAGCGGCTTGCGTGCCAATCCGGCAAGCCGCCCGTCGATGTCCGAGGGAACGGGTGTGTCGTACTGCCGCAACCAGCTGGCGTAGTCGTTGGTGAGGGTCGCTTCCACGCGCTCGCCGAGGACCTTCTGGTAGAGCCATTCGGCCAGGCCGCGCGGGCCGCTCGTCAACAGGGTGGACGCCGCGGCCACCAGGACCTGCATCTTTCCGCGCCAGTCTGCGCAGGTTCCCAGCGACTGCGACAGCATCAGGCTGCCGGCCCGCCATTTGCCGATGCGCTGCAGCCGCACCGGGCCCAGCGCGAAACTGCCGGAGGACATGGTCGGGTCGTAGCGGAGCGACTGCAGCGCATGGTCGAAGCGGACGAGCACGGGTGCGGCGCCACCGGCCGCGACCTTGATCGGCAGCGGGATGCGGTTGAGTTCATTCTGGCCCGAACCGTAGTCCGGATAGAGAACCGGCTGCTTGATCGGCTTGTCGATAGGACGCAGGTCGGTATCGAAAAGGTACCAGCCCCCATCGATCCGCGAACCATCGCTTGGCGAAAGCAGGAACTGCGGATCCTCGCCGGTGGCGATCCACGTGCGAAGCCCGGTTCCGGCTTCAGCGTCGCTGCGCTCGAGATGATGGGCGGGCAACAGGACAAGCTCGGTCCTGCCCTTCATCCCCACGGCCGCCGGATTCTCATTCTGCATGCTGCTTCCTTGAACTCCCTGTCTTTCCGCGCACCTGTTGAAGGTCGCGGTACGTCATCTTCCGAACAGCCGCCTGATCCGCGGAACGAGGCCTCGCCGGGCAAGGCCATCCAGTTGCCCGGAGACTTGCGAGTGAAGCTGGATCAATTCCTCCAGCCTGGCCTCCGACGCCTGCAGCCGGGCGCGCAACTCGTCGGCGAGGCTCGCCTGCGCCTCGCCGGAAGCCTGCCAACGGGTGTCCGCGGTCCGTTGCATTTCGATGGACAGCAACTGGTTACGGGTCAACTGGTCCATGTGCTGGGCCAGCTGACCGACATACCGGCCGAGTGAGCTGGCCGAATCGGCATGGCTTGTCTCCATCTGGTCCATGCGTCCGCCCAGATTCGCGATCTGCTGGACCAGGGATTCAACCGAGCCGGTCTGGTTGCGGGTCAGCCGGTCCATGTGCTCGGCCAGCTGGCCCACGTACTGGCTCAGCGAAGCGGTGGCCTCGGCATTGCCCGCGCTCACCTGCTCGATGCGCGCGGACAAGGCGGCGATGCCCTGGATCAGCGAATCGACCGAAACGGACTGGTCGCGGGTCAGCCGATCCATGTGTTCGGCCAGCTCGCCGACGTACTTGCCCAGCGAGCCGGTCGAATCGGCATGGCTTGCGGCGACCTGATCCATGCGCCCGGACAGGCTGGCCATCTGCTCGGTCATCGACTCGACTGAACCGGACTGGTTGCGGGTCAGCCGATCCAGGTGCTCGGCCAGCTGGCCGACGTACTTGCCCAGCGAGCCAGTCGAATCGGCATGGCTTGCAGCCACCTGATCCATGCGCCCGGACAGGCTGGCCATCTGCTCGGTCAGCGACTCGGCCGAGCCGGTCTGGTTGCGGGTCAGCTGGTCCAGGTGCTGGGCCAGTCGGCCGACATATTGGCCCAGCGATTCGATCGCGCCGGACTGGCTGGACGCGAGTGCTGCGACTTGCCGCGCCAACTCGGATTCAAGCGCCTGCAACTGGCCCTGTATCGCCGGGTAACCCCACTGCGCGCGACCATTGCCGGACGATTCCTTGAGTGATTCGGCGCCCGAATGGGCCAGCGGAATCAGCTCGGGATCGGTCAGCACCAGGTCGTAGTCGACACCGAATTCGAGCCGCAGCGGCGCAGCCCTGTCGAAACCTGCCCACAGGTCTGCGACGGACATCTCGATGAACGGATCCGAATCGAAGGTCATCACGCGCACCCACACCGGCGCCTGCGCCGGAAGCAGCTCGCCGCTCACCGCGCGTATCCGCTGCGGCTCGTCCTTGATCACCAGGCGGTGCTTGCCGTTCTCGCTGGACACGGTGAGGTGCCGCAACCCGAACACGCATGGCACGTCCGCCGGGTCCAGCCGCACGAAATCGGGACGGATGCCCTCGGCCAGGGCAAACACCAGGTCGGCAGGACCCTGGTCGACCGTCCCGGCGATCGTGGTCGAGCGCTTTTCGTCGTATTGCTGGCCCTTGTTGCGGTAGTAGACCCTGCACTCCACGCTGCGGCGTTCGGCCCCGACCTGGGCCGGGCTGCCGGTCTTCTCGTCGACGATGGTCGCCGCGATGGCCTCGAAATAGCCGCGCACCGCGGGCGCTTCGGCCAGGGCATGGGCCATGAACTCGCTGAACTCGCGCGGCGGCTTCTTGCCGACCTCGACCACCGCCAGGCCGTTGCTGTGCCGGAAGTCGAAGCAACGATAGCTGCCGCGCAATTCCTCGATGAATTTCCAGACCCCGAATCCGCGTTCCCGCACCTCGGCGTCATGGAAGATGACCACCGCACGATCGCTCAGCTTGGGCAGCCAGGTCTCGAAATCGTGCTTGACCGCCTCGTAGGTGTGCAGCCCGTCGATGTGCAGCAGGTCGATGGACCCATCCTTGAAGTTCCCCACCGCCTCGTCGAACAAGCTCCGCATCAGCCGCGAGAACTTCCCGTAGCGCGGGTCGTGGTAGGCGCTCAGCGACTCGTAGACGCCCTCGCCGTAGAAGCGCGCATGCGGATCGCCCTGCCAGCTGTCCACCGCGGTGGCGTGGGTGGCGGCGCCCAGGTGTTCGATCGCCTGGCAGAACGCCAGGTACGAATTGCCCGAGTCGGTGCCCAGCTCGACCAGCTGGCGCGGGCGCAGCAGGTCCACCAGCAGGTACGCGAACGGGATATGCCCCACCCATGCGTAGGGGTGGCTGATGCGTGGCCGCAGGAACACCACCGGGTGCCTGTCGAACGGGAAGTGGCTCATTCGCTCAGCTGCTCCATGTAGATTCCATGCATCGGCAGGCCGACTATGCCGGCAGGCAGTCCCTGGCCCTGGGCCTTGATGTGCAACGCCTCGTGCATCCAGTGCTGGATGGAATGGTCCTGCTGGGTCCCGTTGGAGACCCCCACGGTGAAATGGTAATCGCCGGCCGAAAGCCTGGGCATGTCGAACACGAAGCGCGCGCGCAGCTTGCTGCCCGCCGAAACCGCGACCGCGTGGTCGGCATAGCTGACATAGGTGTTGTCGCCGAACAGGAGCTGGCCGAGCCGGTCGCGCAGGTAGAAGCCGATGATCGGGTTGTCGAAATCCTCGGCGACCTCGGCGACGACCTCGAGCACCACCGTTTCGCCGCCCACGATCATCGGCAGTTGCCTGCCTTGCTCGTCGAGCAGGGTGACATCGACCACCCGGGCCTTCTGCAGGCCGAAGCCGGGCGCGTCGGGATCGAACGCCACCACCTCGATGTCGTTCCGGAGCTGCGAACGATCCAGCAGGGCCTGGCGCACGTCGCGGCGCGGCCGCGCGCGGACTTCGGCGTCGACGGCCGGGGTGGCGGCCAGCGGGCGGCCCTCGCGTTCGGAGAGGAACGCCTCCAGGTATTCGTTCACCACTTCCTTGGCCGAACCGGTGGCCCGCAGGACCCCGCCGTCCAGCCAGATGGCGCGATCGCACAGGCCCATCACCGCGCCCGAATCATGGCTGACGAACAGCAGCGTCCCCCGCTCCTTGAATTCACGCAGGAAGCGCATGCATTTCTGGGTGAAGAACGCGTCGCCGACCGCCAGCGCCTCGTCGATGATCAGCACGTCGGCGTCCACGTGGACCATCACCGAGAAGGCCAGCCGCATCATCATGCCGCTGGAGTAGGTCTTGACCGGCTGGTCGATGAAGGCGCCGATATCGGCGAACTCCAGGATCTGTTCCATGCGGCCGCTGATCTCGGAAGGCGTAAGGCCCAGGATGGCGGCGTTGAACTGCACATTCTCGCGCCCGGTGAACTCCGGGTTGAAGCCGCTGCCCAGTTCGAGCAGCGCAGCGACCCGGCCGTTGGTGCGCACTTCGCCGATGGTCGGGTTGAGCGTGCCCGCGATGAGTTGCAGCAGGGTGGATTTTCCCGAACCGTTGCGGCCGATGATGCCCAGCGTTTCACCGCGACGGACTTCCAGGTCTATCCCCCGCAACGCCCAGAACTCGTCGTAGAGCTTGCGGTGGCGCCCGACCAGGGCCTGCCAGAGCCGCTGCGAAGGCCGTGAATAGATGTGATAGCACTTGCCCAGGCCGCTGGCCGATATCACCACCTCGGCCGGGGCCGGCGCCGATCCCTGCAGTTCAGAGGACATCGGCGAAACCCCGGCGCGCTTTCTGGAAGATGGCGTGGCCGGCGTAGGCGACCACAAGGGCGATGCCCAGGTAGATCAGCAGGCCGGTCCAGTCGGGCATGCGGCCGAAATAGGCGACCTCGCGCGACTGGTCGATGATGAAGGTCAGCGGGTTCATCATGAAGATGATGCGGTAGTGCTCGGGCAGCGTGGACACCGGGACGATGGCCGAGGAGAGGAACAGCATGGCAGCGGCGACGGCGCCCATCACCTGGCCGACGTCGCGCATGTACGCCCCCAGCGCGGCCAGGAACAGGCTCACGCCAGTGGCAAGGACGATCAGCGGCGCCCACACCAGCGGCAGCATGACCACCGTCCACGGCACGTAGCCCCTGACGATGAAGCTCAGCAACAGGAAGATGACCGCGTTGGCCAGCATGTGGAACAGTGCCGAGAGCACCACCGTCCACGGCAGGATATGCAGCGGGAACACCACCCGGGTGACCAGGTTCGCGTTCTGCGGCACCAGCCCCGATGCCCTGACCAGGCACTCGGCGAATGCCCCATGCACGATCAGGCCCATGTACAGGATGAGGGCGAATTCGGTGGTGCCCCCCGAGTACCCCGGCCAGCGGCTCTTGAGTATGTAGCCGAACGCCACGGTGTAGACGATCAGCATCAGGAACGGGTTGATCAGCGACCAAAGCAAGCCGAACGTCGCCCCGCGATAGCGTCCCAGCACTTCCCGCTTGGTCACCTCCAGGGTCAGGTGCCGGTACTTGCCGAGCGCGGAAAAGGGGCCATCAATCATCTAGTTGCATTCCGTTCTTCCTGGACTGCGCATGCGCCGACGGCTCATGCCGCCAACGCACTTTCCAGGTCACGCTGGAGGTCGGCCACCGCTTCGATGCCCACGCTGAGCCGGACCAGGCCATCGACTATCCCCAGCGCCTGGCGGCGGTCCGCTGGAATGGATGCATGGGTCATCACCGCCGGATGGTTCACCAGGCTCTCCACCCCGCCGAGTGACTCGGCCAGGGTGAACAGGCGCGTCCTTTCGCAGAGTTTCCTCGCCGATTCGAACCCGCCCTTGAGCACGATGGAAATGATCCCGCCGGACCCCTGCATCTGCTTCCTGGCCAGCGCGTGCTGCGGGTGCGAGGCCAGGCCGGGATAGATGACCTTCTCCACCGCCGGATGGGTTTCCAGCCAAGTCGCCAGCGACAGGGCGTTGTCGCAGTGTGCCTTCATGCGCAGATCCAGGGTCTTCAAACCCCGCAACGCCAGGAAACTGTCGAACGGACCCTGCACCGCGCCTATCGAGTTCTGCAGGAACGCCATCTGCTCGGCCAGTTCCTCGTCCGCACCCACCACCACCATGCCGCCGACCATGTCCGAGTGGCCGTTGAGGTACTTGGTGGCCGAGTGCATGACGATATCGGCGCCCAGCTTCAGTGGACGCTGCAGGATGGGCGAGGCGAAGGTGTTGTCGACCACCACGCGCAGGCCGTGGCGGCGGGCGATCGCGGACAACGCGGCGATGTCGACGATCTTGAGCATCGGGTTGGTCGGGGTTTCCACCCAGACCATGCGCGTCCGCGGGCCGATCGCGGCTTCGAACGCGGCCAGGTCGGTCAGGTCCACGAAACTGAATTCAAGCCCGGCGCTGCGCTTGCGGACACGCTCGAACAGCCGGTAGGTGCCGCCGTAGATGTCGTCCATGGCGATGACGTGGTCGCCGCTGTCGAGCAGCTCCAGCAGGGTCGAGGTCGCGGCCATTCCGGACGCGAATGCGTAACCGCGGCTACCGCCTTCCAGCTCGGCCACGCAACGCTCATAAGCGAAGCGGGTGGGATTATGGGTACGAGAGTACTCGAAACCCTGGTGCACGCCCGGGCTGCTTTGCGCATAGGTCGAGGTCGCATAGATCGGGGGCATGACTGCGCCGGTGCTCGGATCCGGTGCCTGCCCTCCATGGATGGCCAGCGTACCAAGGGCCAAGGGCTGCTCGGCCGGATCCGCACCTGATGGGATATTCGACATGATGGCTTCCAAAAATGGTGGCGGATTTTAACAGTCTTAGCTGAACGGCCCGTTCGCTTACTGCACCCGGCGGCGCAGGTAGTTCAGCAGGTCGATGCGGGTGATCAGGCCCAGGAATGCATCGCCATCGGTGATGATCGCGACCTGTCCGCGGTCGAAAACCGGCAGCAGGGCCTCGATCGGCGACTTCACGTCCAGCCGGTCCAGCTTGCTGACCATGGCGGTGGAGACCGGGTCGCGGAAACGGGCTTCGTCGCCGTACACATGCAGCAGCACGTCGCTTTCGTCGACGATGCCAACCAGTTTCTCGCCCTCCATCACCGGCAGCTGGGAGACGTCGTACAGCTTCATGCGCTGGTAGGCGGTGGTCAGCAGGTCGCCGGGGCTGACCACCACCGTGTCCTTCTGGCTGTACGGGCGAAGGATCAGGTCGCGCAGGTCGCCGTGCTGGGGACGCTCGATGAAGCCGTTGTCCAGCATCCAGTAATCGTTGTACATCTTGGACAGGTACTTGTTGCCGGTGTCGCAGACGAACACCAG
>SEHC01000348.1 GCA_004173415.1 Lysobacteraceae bacterium | reverse complement strand
GCCGCGCCCTTGAGCAGGTTGTCCAGGATCGCGACCACGACCACGCGTCGGCCGCCCGGGGCCACGGTGAAGCCGCCGATCTCGACCCCGTGCCTGCCGGCCACGCGGCTGACCCAGGGCGCTTCGTCGATGACCTTGACCAGCGGCTCGGCCGCGTAACGCCGGCGATACAGGTCACGGACCTCTTCCACTTTCATCGCCCGGTCCAGCCACAGGTTCACGGTCAGGGTGATCCCGCGGAAATGCGGCGCCACGTGCGGCATGAACTCCACCGGCACGCCCAGCTGGCGCGACACTTCGCGCTCATGCACGTGGTCGGCCAGCGCGTAGGGCATCAGATTGTCGCGCAGCTTGTCGAGGTCGTTCTTGTCCGAGGGCGTGGTGCCCGCCCCCGAGTAGCCGGATACGCCGAAACATTGCGGCGGCCCGGCAAGCCGTTCCAGCAGCGGCGTGATCGCAAGTTGCATGGCGGTGGCGTAGCAACCGGGGTTGCTGATGCGCTTCTGCCCGGCATAGCGGGCGCGGGTGAGCTCGGGCAGGCCGTAATACCAGTCCTCCCTGAAACGATGGTCGGCCGACAGGTCCACCACCACCGTGTCCGGTGCACGGGCATCGAGCGCGGCGAGTATTTCGCCGGACTTGCCGTTGGGCAGCGCGAGGATGATCGCGTCCATGCCGCGCGCCGCCACTTCGTCGTGGGACAGGGTCTCGTAGCGCAGGTCGCCGCTGAAGCCCTCGATCTGCTGGCTGACCGGCTGGCCGGCCAGCTCGCGCGAGGACACGAAGCCCAGTTCCAGCCGTGGATGGGCGGCGATCAGCCGGATCAGCTCGGCGCCGGTGTGCCCGCGCGCGCCGACCAGCCCGACGGTCTTGCTATTGGCCATGCCGTTGGTCTCCCTGCTGCAGCCGGTATTGGAGGTTGCGCTTCACGCCGCGCCATTCGTTGTCGATGATCGAGAACACCACCGTGTCGCGCAGGCTGCCGTCGGCATGCCGGCGGTGGTTGCGCAGGATGCCGTCCTGCCTGGCGCCCAGGCGCGCGATCGCGGTGCGCGAGGCCTGGTTGAACCAGCTGGTTTCCAGGTACACCGAGGCGCAGCCCAGGGTCTCGAAGGCATGGGTCAACAACAACAGCTTGGCTTCGGTGTTCAGGCCGGTGCGCTGTACGCGCGGCGCATACCAGGTGTAGCCGATGCTGAGCCTGGGAACGGAAGGCTCGAGGTCGTAGAAGCGGGTGCTGCCGACGACCACGCCTTCGGCGTCGCGGACCACGAAGGGCACTTCTATCCCCTGCACCTGCCTGTCCAGCGCGTTGCCGAGCCAGGCTTCCGCATCCGCCGCAGTCGGCACGTTGGTGTACCAGAGCCGGGCCAGCGCATCCCCGTGCAGGGCTTGTTGCAGGCCCTGCAGGTGCTCCGGCGCCAACGCCTCCAGGACCACGTGTGCGCCCTGCAGTCGCGGTGCCTGCCAACCGGGCGGGATCGGCCGCCGCACCTCAGTCCACCAGCGTCGGCATGCGCGTGCGGCAATGCGCCACGCAGCGTTCGATATCGGAGAAGGCCTCTATGCCGTACCAGAACACCTTCCACTTCTCCTGCTTGTAGCAGCCATCGGACTCGGCGTAGTAGAAGATGTTGACCAGGTTGTCGTGGCGCGAACGCCAGAACAGCTGCGGGTTCTCTTCGCGCATCACGTGCCAGACCGCGCGGCCCAGGCCTTCGCCCTGGGCCTCGTCCAGCACCGCGAACTTGTCCAGGTAGGCGAAGCCTTCCTCCTCGGTCAGGATCAGGGCGGTGCGGTAGTTTTCGCTGATGTAGATCCGGAACGCCTTGGTGCGCTCGAAATAGTCCGGCGCCAGCTTGCGGCCGAAGCTCGACTCGATCAGCTCGCGCATCCGCGGCTGGTCCACGCCCTGCCAGGAATCGAAGCGCAGGACGCGCTCGCCGCGACGGACCAGGGTGCCGGAGCCCTTGTGGGTGAACAGCTCCTTGGCCAGCTCCGCCGGCTTGGTGATCGAAACCGACGAGGTCAGCGGCAGCTTGTCCAGCAGGTCCTTGACCTGCTCGATCTTGACCCGCATGCCCCCGTTGATCCACGGCTGCGCCATCAGCTCGTCGAACTCGGTGGACAGGTTGATCGAATCGATCACCCTGCCCTGCGGATCGAGCAGGCCGCCGGTGCCGGTGAGGAAGATGATCTTGTACGGTTGCAGCACCTGGACCAGCTCGTTGGCGGCGAAGTCGGCGTTGATGTTGAGGATCTGGCCGCCATGGGTTTCGCCCAGGCTGGCGATCACCGGGATCGATCCGGCCTTGAGGCTGGCCTCGATCGGCGACTGGTTGATGCGCTTGACCTCGCCGACCAGGCCATAGGTCTGCTGGTCCAGGTACTCGGCCTCGAACACGCCCGAGACGATCGAGGTCGCCCGCGCGCCACCCTGCTGCAGGGCCTCGACCAGGGCCAGGTTCTGCTGCAGGAACACCTTGCGCACGATCGCCAGCACGTCCGGGGTGGTCACCCGCAATCCGTCGATGGTCTGCTTGGCGATGCCCGCGGCGGCCATCTCCTCGTCCAGCTGCGGGCCCGCGCCATGGACCACGATCGGGGTGAGCCCGACTTCCTGCAGGAAGGTCAACGACGAGGTCAGCGCCTCCAGGTCGTCGCGCAACACCGCACCGCCGACCTTGACCACGGCGAAGCGCTTGGCGTCAAGCTGCGAGAACCGCTTGACGTACTGCGAGATCTCCTTGGCGCTGGCCATGCTGGACAGCAGGCGGATGATGGTCTGCCGGGTTTGCTTCTGCGATTCCATGTCGTTGCGTTGTCTTGGGTTCTTGGGCCG
>SEHC01000347.1 GCA_004173415.1 Lysobacteraceae bacterium | reverse complement strand
TTGTGGGTGCCGTCGGTGGAAGGCTTCTCGAACTGGATCTGCGGGACCACGACCTCGGCATGTTGCTGCAGCTTGGCGCGCAGCGCCTTGCCGAGGTCGGTCATGGCATCGAAATCGGTGACATGGCGGTGATGGATCCACTTCATCACCTGGTGGGCCCGATAGCGCTGCTCGCCGAGCGTGTCGGCGAAGAAGCGCTCCAGGCCCTCGCGATCGAGGTTGAGCAAGTTCTGTTTCTTGACGACCTCGTTCACGGCATCACTCTCAGCGCGAGACCACTTCGGTCGCGGCGAAGAAATACGCGATCTCGACAGCGGCATTTTCAACCGAATCCGAACCGTGGGCGGCGTTGGCGTCGATCGAATCGGCGAAGTCGGCGCGGATCGTCCCCGCAGCGGCCTCCTTCGGATTGGTCGCGCCCAGCAGTTCACGATGCAGGGCCACGGCGTTCTCGCCTTCCAGGGCCTGGATCATCACCGGGCCGGAGATCATGAAGTCGACCAGCGCGGCGAAGAAGGGACGCTCGCGGTGGACGGCGTAGAAGCCTTCTGCTTCACGGCGCGACAACTGCTTGTACTTCGCGGCCACGACCTTGAGGCCGGCCTTTTCGAAACGCGAATAGATCTCGCCGATCACGTTCTTGGCGACGGCATCAGGCTTGACGATTGACAGGGTGCGCTCCAGCGCCATGGATTATCTCCGTTGGGTGGGCCACTGCGGACCCGAGGTTATCATAAAAAACCCGCGTCGAAACGCGGGCTTAGGCCAAATTGCGTAGCGCAATTCTAACGTACTGACGGCAAAAAAGCAGCGACTCCATACGCCCGATGCGGCACTGCAGCATGACATTCGGGCCGACCCGCTCCAGAATCAAACAAGCGTTTGATTACCGAGCATGCCCATGGCCAACACCGCCCACTTCTCCACCAAGGACCGGATCCTCGGCGCCGCCGAGGAACTGTTCGCGCAGCACGGCTTCGCCGGCACCTCGTTGCGTCAGGTCACGAGCCGCGCCGACGTCAATATCGCCGCGGTCAATTACCACTTCGGCTCCAAGGAGAACCTTGTCAACGAGGTCTTCCGCCGGCGCATGGACGACATGACCGGATTGCGCCTCAGCCAGCTGAAGACCGCGCTGGAGGAGCATCCGGGTGAACTGCGGCCGATCCTGGCGGCGTTCGTCGAGCCGGCCCTGGCCATGTCCCAGGATCGCCATGGGGGCGGCGCCTTCGTGCGGGTGGTCGCCCGCGCCTATGCGGAAAAGAACGATGGGCTGCGCAAATTCCTTTCCGACCACTACGGCCATGTGCTGCGTGAGTTCGGCAAGGCGATTGCCATGTGCGTGCCTGGCTTGAGCAAGGAAGAGCTGTATTGGCGCCTGGACTTCCTGGCCGGGGCGCTGACCTATGCGATGGCCGACTTCGGCCTGATCAAGCGCCCTTCCGATGTCACCGAGGCCGCGCATCGCGAACGTGCGGCCCGCGAACTGATCGATTTTGCTGAAGCCGGCATTCGAGCCGGACACTAAATTAATTAACTAACAGGGACTTACATAACATGTCTAACAAGTTACTTGTACGCAGGGTCGCGGTTCTGGGCGCGGGCGTGATGGGTGCGCAGATCGCCGCGCACCTGACCAATGCCGGGGTAGACACGGTCCTGTTCGACCTGCCTGCCAAGGAGGGTCCGGCTGATGGCGTGGTGCTCAAGGCCATCGCCAACCTGGGCAAGCTCAGCCCTGCCCCGCTGGCCAGCAAGAGCCTGGCCGAGGCGATCACGCCGGCCAACTATGACAGCGGCCTGGAGCTGTTGCGTGGTTGCGACCTGATCATCGAGGCCATCGCCGAGCGCATGGACTGGAAGCAGGACCTGTACAAGAAGATCGCGCCGTTCGTGGCCGCACATGCCGTCCTGGCCAGCAACACCTCCGGCCTGGGCATCAACGCGCTGTCCGACGTGCTTCCGGAGCAGCTCCGCCACCGCTTCTGTGGCGTGCACTTCTTCAACCCCCCGCGCTACATGCACCTGGCTGAGCTGATCCCGACCCGTCTGACCGATGCCTCTGTGCTGGAAGGCCTGGAAAGCTTCCTGGTCACCACACTCGGCAAGGGCGTGGTCTATGCCAAGGACACCCCGAATTTCATCGGCAACAGGATCGGCGTTTTCTCGATCCTGGCCAGCATGCACCATACCGCCGAGTTCGGCCTGGGCTTCGATGAGGTCGACGCGGTCAGCGGCCCGTTGATCGGCCGACCCAAGTCGGCGACCTACCGCACTTCGGACGTGGTCGGCCTGGACACCATGGCCCATGTGATCAAGACCATGGGCGACACCCTGCCCGATGACCCCTGGCACAAGTATTTCAACGCGCCCAAGTGGTTGCAGGCGCTGATCGCCAAGGGCGCGCTGGGCCAGAAGACCGGGGCAGGCATCTTCCGCAAGGTGGGCAAGGACATCCTCGTGCTGGACCTGAAGGCGCAGGACTACCGTCCTTCGGCCGGCGTCGCCGCGCCGGAAGTGGTGGAGATCCTCAAGTTGAAGAACCCCGCCGAGAAGTTCGCCAGGCTGCGCGAGAGCCAGCACCCGCAGGCGCAATTCCTGTGGGCGACATTCCGCGACCTGTTCCATTACAGCGCCTATCACCTGGCCGACATCGCCGAGACCGCGCGCGACGTCGACCTGGCCATCCGTTGGGGCTACGGCTGGTCGCTGGGCCCGTTCGAGACCTGGCAGGCCGCGGGCTGGAAGCAGGTCGCGCAATGGATCGCCGATGACATCGTCGCCGGCAAGACCATGAGCAGCGCGCCCCTGCCCAACTGGGTGTTCGACGGGCGCGAGGGCGT
>SEHC01000346.1 GCA_004173415.1 Lysobacteraceae bacterium | reverse complement strand
TGACCGGCGACTACATCATGCTGCGCCAGCCGGTGCACATCAAAGGCTACGAGCTCAACGGTTCCCTCAACCTGTCGGAGAAGTGGCGCGCCAATGCCATCTACTCGCACGTCGAGGGCAAGACCGCGACCACCACCGGCGGCCCGCTGAACCGGGAGATGGGGGTCAGCGACCTCAACCCGGACAAGCTGGCCGGCTCGTTCACCTGGTCGTTCCTGCCCAATGCGGAACTGACCCTGGGCGCGACCCGGCTGTTCTCCCGCGACGTCAACCAGGGCACCAGCGCGGCCGAGAGCACCCGTGGCTACACCCTGTACGACCTGGCGGTGAACTACGACACCGGCCGCTTCGGCAAGCTGTCGCTGGGCGTGGAGAACGTGACCGACAAGTTCTACATCCTCAGCTACTCGCAGGTGGGCGGGCAGGACAACTACATGTCCGGGCGCGGGCGGGTGATCTCGCTGACCCACACGGTGACGTTCTGAACCTGCTGCAGCCCGCAACGTGCTCCCCGCCGGACCCCGCCCCTCCAGGCCTCCGGCGGGGAGCACACTTCGGCCTCGCTGATGGCGTTCCGGCACGCCGGTCGAAGGAGTCGGCGCCATGAGCAGCCGCGTATCCACCCTGGGCGCGGCATTGGCGGCCACGACCTTGCTGGCCGGATGCGCGGGCTTGGCGACCACACCGACGCTGTCGACGCCGGAGATACGCGCCGGTGTCGCCCAGGGTTACCTGGACGCGCAGGACATGCCCGACAGCGTGACCCTGTTGCCGCCGCCGCCGGCCGAAGGCAGCCACGCCTTCCACGCCGACCTGGAAGCCAGCGAACTGCGTCGGCTGCGGGGCTCGCCGCGCTGGGAGCAGGCCGCGCGCGATGCGGGGCTGGGGTTTCCGGAGGCGGCCGGCATCTTCGAATGCGCCCTGGGCGTGCCGGTCAGCGAAACGGCCACGCCGCACCTGTATCGGCTGCTGCGCAGGACCCGCACAGATGCGGCCGTAGTCAGCGATCCGGCCAAGGAAAAATACGCGCGTACCCGGCCCTTCGTCGCCAACGGCGAACCCACCTGCACCCCGGACAAGGAAGAGGGACTGGCCCGCAACGGCTCGTATCCATCCGGGCACACGTCGATCGGCTGGGCCTGGGCCCTGATCCTGAGCGAAGTGGCACCGGCGCGCAGCGATCCGATCCTGGCCCGCGGACGCAGTTACGGCGAAAGCCGCGTGGTCTGCAACGTGCACTGGCGCAGCGACGTGGCCGAAGGGCGGACCATGGGCGCGGCGGTGGTGGCGCGGCTGCACGGCAATGCCGACTTCCGGGCCGACGTGGCCGCCGCCCGGAACGAAGTGGAAACGCTGGCCGCACAGGGCGCCAGGCCGTCGCGCGACTGTGCGGCAGAAGCCAGCGCCCTGGAGAGCTGACAGCCGGCGCGGATCGCGTCCGCTCGTAAAGGGGCATGCGGCGCCGGCGAGCTGCCACCAATTCAGTGTGGGCCTTGGCCCACCGGGCGCTTGCGATGCCAGGCCGGCGCCATCGGCTTCCGCGCGGATGGCCCCCGCTTCTCCTGCGCGTGTCGATTTCCCTCCCCCTCGCTCGTCGACCTGGGGAATCCACCCTCCACAGGACCACCGATGCCACGCATGATCTTCGTCAACCTGCCCGTCGCCGACCTTGCCGCCTCGATGAAGTTCTACGAGGCGCTGGGCTTCAGCAACAACCCGCAGTTCACCGACCACACCGCCGCCTGCATGGTCTGGAGCGACACCATCCACGTCATGCTGCTGACCCACGACAAGTGGAACAGCTTCACCGCCCGGCCGATACCGCCGGCCGGTGCCAGCGAAGTGGCGCTGGCCCTGTCCATGGACGACCGCGCCGCCGTGGATGCCTTCAACGAGGCCGCTGCCGCCCACGGTGGCACCGCGGACATCAATCCGGTCCAGGACCTGGGCTTCATGTACGGCCGCGACATCGCCGATCCGGATGGCCACGTCTGGGGACCGTTCTGGTTGGACATGGCGGCGATGCCGACCGGGTGAGCGTGTGGCGCTCGCGCTGCAGCGGCAGGGGGTCTCCAGCAACGAAGCAACTGCAGAGGGGGGATAGCGGTGCGTTTCTGCGCGAAGGTCGCCCCCATCCGCCCCTTCGGGGCACCTTCCCCCGTGAACGGGGGAAGGGCGAACGGGGGAAGGGTTCGGTGGTTCAGGCCTTGCGCGGGTGCACCGTGGTCACCCGCACGATGAAGGCGTGCAGTTCCTGCATGTAGTTGCGCAGGAACTCCTCGGTGTCCTTGACCGTGACCTCGCCGTCCTCGGTGATCATGCCGGGCTTGAACTGCAGGTAGGCCTCGGGCGAGTTCATCTGCGGCGAATTGCAGTAGCCCAGCAGGCTGCGCAGGTGCTGCTGGGCGATCGCGGTGCCGATCGCGCCGGGGGAGGCGCCGATCACCGCGGAGGCCTTGCGCGCGAACGAGTTCTGGCCGTAGGGGCGGCTGGCGAAATCGATCGCGTTCTTCAGGCCGCCGGGGATCGAGCGGTTGTATTCCGGGGTCACGAACAGCACCGCGTCGACCGCGGCGAGGGCCTGCTTGAAGGCCTTGGCCGGCGGCGGGAAATCGGCGTCGAACTCGGGCCGGTACAGCGGCAGGTCGGCGAACGGGATCTCGGTGAACTGAAGTTCCTTCGGTGCCAGCCGGATCATCGCCTTGGCCAGCAGGCGGTTGATCGAGGTGCTGGACAGGCTGCCGATCAGGTAGCCGACTTGATAGGTGCTCATGTGCGGTGTCCTTGCCTGCCGCCAGGCGGCGGAGAGGCCAAGGTGCGCGCCGGGCCGTTAAGCAGTGGTCAGGGCG
>SEHC01000345.1 GCA_004173415.1 Lysobacteraceae bacterium | reverse complement strand
GCGGCTTCGGGCAGCGCGGTACCGATGGCGACCGGGAGCAGGCCGACCAGCAGCGGCGACCAGCCCCAGGCCGCGCCGATCACCGGTGCGCCCTGGACCACGAACCGGGCGCCGAAATATAGCAGCGCCACCGCGACCACGAAGCGCAGCAGGTTCATCCACAGCACGCTGCGCGTGGCGGCGTAGGCGGCGATGCCTTCGCGCACCGGTTCCTGCTCGTGCCCGCTGCGCGCCAGCAGGAAGGCCACGACCGCGACGAAGGCCAGCAGCAGCACGCCGCCTTCGACGCGGCTGATCACCCCATCGAGCCCGAACACGATCAAGGCCACGCTGGCCACGGCCAGCAGCACCAGCAGCGGCGACAGCAGCCGCATCCGCACGAGCAGCGGCGCGCTGATCGCCGCAACGCCCAGGGTCAGGCCGAAGTTGACGATGTTGCTGCCCACCGCGTTGCCCAGGGCCAGGTCCTGGGCGCCGACCAGGTAGGCGCGCGCGTTGACGAAGAGTTCGGGAAGCGAGGTGCCGAAGGCCACCAGCAACAGGCCGGCGACGAAGGGCGACGCGCCTAGCTTCTGGGCCAGCCCCGAGGCGCCCTTGACGATGGAATCACCACCCAGTGCCAGCAGCACCAGGCCCAATGCGAAAAAACCCCAGGCTTCGGCCATCGTCGCTCTCCTCGTCCAAGTTGCGGCTGATTCTATGTCAAAGCACCCGCAGAGTGGCTTCCAGCCACGAGCGTTGCGGCAGCCCTGCCGGATGCATGAAAGGAGGGCAAGCGCTCGCGGCAGGATGCCGCTCCCACATCAGGAGCAGCCTTCGACGTAATCGACCTGCGGCGGCATGCCGACGCGCCAGGCGCTAACCTTGCCGGCGGCATCGATCTCGAACACCAGCACGCCATTGCCGCCGCTGTCCTTGATGCGCAGGTTCCTGCCGCCCTCGACGTACTTGTGCGGTTGCTCCTCGGCGCCCGGGTAGAGCTTCCTGATCTCGTCGAGGGACATGCCGCGCTTGCCGCCGCCAGGCGCAACGAGCTTGTCGGCCTCGGTGCTGTAGCGGACGAATTTCCCGCCCTCGATCATGAAGGCGAAGTCGGCCGGCACCTTCACCCACTTCGGGCTGAGGTGGTAGCAGGACTCGCCTTCGGCGGGAATTCCGTTGAGCTCACCGCCCCAGGCCTGCTTGGCCTCCGCGGCGGTCATGCCGAAGCGCAGGTCGCCATAGCCGTCGAAACGCGCATCGGTGGTCACCTCCGGGACGGCATCGGCCGGCCGGGTGGACGCAGGCGGTGTTTCCGGCGGCTGCGGTCGCGATGCCGGCTGCTCGGCGACCGGCGCCGCCTCGCCTGCCGGCTGCGAAGTGTCGGCAGGAGCTTTCTGGCTGCATGCGGACACGCTCAATACCAACGCCAATGAAAACGGCAAGGTGGACTTCATGGCTCACTCCGTCAGGTAAGGCCCGCAGCCTAACGTCAGGCCACTGCCGGGCCGCGTGAAGGCCGGCCGTCGCCACTGCGCGGTCCCGGCCCGCTGTCCGGCGGGTCGGCTGCGGCCCTGCCGCGGCCACTCTACGATGACAGGCCCGACCTGGCGGCGCCCAGCCCCAGGCGCGCCCTGGACCCTGGGTGGCTAGGCCGGAGGGGCGACGAAGTGCTTGCCCAGGCCGGCCCAGCAGTCCTGGTAGTCGCGCTGCCGGTGTGCTGCGTCGATGGCCTGCCGGGTCGGGCGGATCACGGCGCGGGTCTCGAGCATGAAGGCCATGGTGTCGGCGATCACGTCGGGCCTGGTCAGATCGGCCACGCTGGCCTTGTCGAAGGTGGCCGCATCCGGCCCATGGCCGCTCATGCAGTTGTGCAGCGAGGCGCCACCGGGCGCGAAGCCCTCGGCCTTGGCGTCGTAGGCGCCATGCACCAGGCCCATGAATTCGCTGGCCACGTTGCGATGGAACCACGGCGGGCGGAACGTGTCCTGGGCCACCAGCCAGCGCGGCGGGAAGATCACGAAGTCCAGGTTGGCGGTCCCCGGCGTGTCGCTGGGCGAGGTCAACACGGTGAAGATGGACGGGTCGGGATGGTCGAAACTGATCGAGCCGATCGTGTTGAAGCGACGCAGGTCGTAGCGGTACGGCGCGTAGTTGCCGTGCCAGCCGACCACGTCCAGCGGCGAGTGGCCGATATCGGCGCGCCACAGGTGGCCCTGGAACTTGGCGATGATTTCGAACTCGCCTTCCTGGTCCTCGTAGGCCGCCACCGGGGTCTCGAAATCCCGCGGATTGGCCAGGCCGTTGGAGCCGATCGGCCCCAGGTCCGGCAGCCGCATCAGCGCGCCGAAGTTCTCGCAGACATAACCGCGCGAGGCGCCATCGGGCAGGTCGACGCGGAAGCGGATGCCGCGCGGGATCACCGCGATCTGCTGCGGCTCGACTTCCAGCACGCCCAGCTCGGTGGCGATGCGCAGCGCGCCCTGTTGCGGGACGATCAGCAGTTCGCCATCGGCGTCGTAGAAGTAACGCCCGTGCATGGAACGGTTGGCGGCTCGCCACGCGGCGCGGTGAACGCGGTGCCGGAGAGTTGTTCGGCGTACAGGCCATGGGCCACCCGTTGCGGCGAGTTGCGGCCCACCGGCAGCGTGCCAGGCAGCGCCTCGGTGGCGAACTCGTTGCCGAAGCCGGATTGGTAGATGTGGTTGTCGATCGCCATGACCCTGATCCTGTAGGAGCGGGCCATGCCCGCGACGCCTTTGGATATCTGTAAAGCAAGAGCTCGCGGGCATGGCCCGCTCCTACGCCCCGAAGGAAGTCCTCTTGGGGGACAACGACGTTACAACACCCCGCGCTTCATCTGGTCGCGCTCGATGCTCTCGAACAGGGCCTGGAAGTTGCCTTCGCCGAAGCCCTCGTTGCCCTTGCGCTGGATGATCTCGAAGAAGATCGGTCCGATCGCGTTCTGGGTGAAGATCTGCAGCAGCTTGCGCTGGTGGGTTTCGGCGTCGGCGTCGATCAGGATCTTGTTGCGGGCCAGGCGCGCCACGTCCTCGCCATGGTTGGGCACGCGCTGGTCGATCACGTCGAAGTAGGTGTCGGGTGTGTCCAGGAACTGCACACCTTGCTCGCGCA
Organism: Lysobacteraceae bacterium; assembly: GCA_004173415.1. Classification (GTDB taxonomy): domain Bacteria; phylum Pseudomonadota; class Gammaproteobacteria; order Xanthomonadales; family Xanthomonadaceae; genus Pseudoxanthomonas_A. The sequence continues at coordinate 772 of SEHC01000345.1, read as the reverse complement.
TCGCTTCGACCGTGGAATAGATGTCGTCGGTGAAGCAGGCGATGTGCTGGATGCCCTCGCCCTTGTAGGCGTCCAGGTATTCGTTGATCTGCGACTTCGGGTCGTTGGACTCGTTGAGCGGGATGCGCACGATGCCGTCCGGCGCGGTCATCGCCTTGGACACCAGCCCGGTCTTGGCGCCCTTGATGTCGAAGTAACGGATCTCGCGGAAATTGAACAGGCGCTCGTAGTAGTCGGACCACTTCTGCATGTTGCCGAAGTACAGGTTGTGGGTCAGGTGGTCGATGAAGGTCAGGCCGAAGCCCTTCGGATCCTGCTCGGCGCCCTGCACCGGCAGGTAGTCCTCGTACATCGAACCGTGGTCGCCGTAGCGGTCGACCAGGTACAGCATGCAATCGCCGATGCCCTTGACCACCGGCGCGTCCACCACCTTGCTGGCGGCCTTGTCGAGGATCTCCTCGCCGCCGTTGCCGAGCACGGTCCGCAGGACCTCGGCGCCGGGCTTGCGGAAGCGGATCGCGAAGCCGCAGGCGCTGGGGCCGTGGGCCCTGGCGAAGTCGGCGGCGAAGGAGTCCGGGTCCTCGTTCACCAGGAAGTTGACCCCACCCTGGCGGTAGACCGTGATCGGGCGGCTCTTGTGGTGCAGCACGGCAGTGAAGCCCATCTTGCGGAAATGGTCGTGGAGCAGTTCGCCCTGGCCTTGCGGCGCGGCGAATTCGACGAATTCGAAGCCGTCGATGCCCATCGGGTTCTCGAAGGTAGTGACCTGCAT
>SEHC01000344.1 GCA_004173415.1 Lysobacteraceae bacterium | reverse complement strand
GGCTGGAACGTCGGCGACAACACCCAGCTGCTGGTGAGCTGGGAGCACGAGAAGCTGGACCAGCGTTCGCATCCGACCATCGGCATCGTCGCGTTGCCGCCCGCGCCCGGCCTGCCGGCGTTTCCGGTGGACATCGGCGACTACCTGGATCCCCGCGACCAGCCGATCTACAGCGACCTGGTCGGCAACGAGGAATCGCGCACCTTCGATGGCGTGAACCTGATCCTGGACCACTCGTTCGAGTGGGGCCACCTGACCGCGACCACCGCCTGGCGCGACTTCGAGACCGTGAACCGTGCCGAAGAGGACGGCACCAACCGCCGCTACCTGTACATCGACACGGCCAATCGCGAACAGAACACGTCCTGGTACCAGGAGTTCAAGTTCAGCGGCGGCGGTCCGCGTTTCGACTGGGTGGCGGGGGCGAGCTATTACCAGGAGGAGGCGAGCCAGGCCAGCGAGGTCAACGCCTTCAGCGACACGGTCAACACCATCACCATCACCCAGGACGTATGGGGTCCGTTCGGCGGGCTTTTCGCCTTCGCCGACACCTTGCTGGCGGGCGCGGGCATCGACGCTTCGCTGCTCGGGCATCCGTGGCAGGAGTCCTACCTCAACACCCTGGACTCCAAGGCCTATGCGCTGTTCGGTGACGTGATCTGGCACGCCACCGACAAGTTGAACCTGACCTTCGGCCTGCGCTACACGCGCGACGAGAAGGACTTCAGCTGGTACAACGCGCGCCGCAGCGCACCGGGATTCGATGCGGTGCTCGACCTGGCCGAGGAAGCGGGGCTGTTCGAGGCCCTTGGCATCCCACGGGAATTCCTGGTCTTCGACATCGCCTTCATCGACCCGATTTCCGAAGCCAACAAGGGCATCCTCACCCGGACCAGCAAGTCCTGGAGCGACTTCAGCCCGCGCTTCGTCGTCGATTACCACACCAGCGACAACAGCATGCTGTTCGCTTCGCTGGCCAAGGGCTACAAGGCCGGCGGGTTCAATGCCTTCGACCGCGGCGCCAGCTTCGAGAACGAGGACGTCTGGAACCTGGAAACCGGCATCAAGCAGGCCTTTCCCGAGCACAACCTGCAATATGAAGCCTCGGTCTATTACTACGTCTACCAGGACCGCCAGGCGATCCGCCTGGACACCACCACCAGCATCCCGCGCTACGTGGTCAACGTCAGCGACCAGACCGCCTACGGCCTGGATTTCAGCGCGCGCTGGCAGCCGAGCAAGGCGTTCGGCATGGATTTCAACGCCGCCTGGATCGATTCGACCTACAAGGATTACCTTACCCCGGAGGGCAGGGACCTGGACGGCCAGCCGACAGGCGAACCGTCGTGGTCGTTTTCCGCCGGCGCCAACTACACCTGGGCACTGCAGGACAGCGGCGACCTGCGCCTGTCGTTGCGCCACGGCTACCGCGGCAAGCGCCGCTGCAGCGACGACTCGCTGACCCAGGGCAATTGCGGACAGTACCCGGCCTTCACCATCGGCGGGGCCCAGAACCGCACCGACCTGCAACTGGGCTGGCGTTCGCCTGGCGATGCCTGGGGGGTGGCGGTGTATGCCAACAACGTGTTCGACAACCAGTACGTGTCGGGCCTGCACAGCTATGGCACGTCGGTGTTCGGCGCCACCGGCGCGGGCATCACCGAGCCGCGCTTCTACGGGCTGGAAGTGCGTTACCAATTCTGAAGCGCGCGCACGGCGAACCCTGACTGGCAATAACCCGGGGCGGTCGGCATCCTAGGACGATGCCGTCCGCGCCGCGCAGTGAAGAACCCGCCTTCAACCAGCCCATCGCCGGCAACCTGGCCGGGGTGGGGCCGCGCGTGGCCGAAAAGCTCGCCGCGCGCGGCCTGCTGACCCTGCAGGACCTGTGGCTGCACCTGCCGCTGCGTTACGAGGATCGCACCCGCCTGACCCCGATCCGCGGCCTGCTGCCCGGTGTTCCCGCCCAGGTGGAAGGGCGGGTCGAGGCGGTCGAGCGCGGATTCCGCTACCGGCCGGTGCTGCGCGTGGCCATCGGCGACGCATCGCAGGCGACCCTGGTGCTGCGTTTCTTCCATTTCCGGGCTGCCCAGGTGGCGCAGTTCGCACCGGGTGCGCGGGTGCGCTGCTATGGCACGCCCAAGCCCGGCCAGAACGGACTGGAGATCGTCCATCCCAGCTATCGGGTGCTGGGGCCGGACGATGGCGAGGCGCTGGGCGACGAACTCGATCCGGTCTACCCCGCGGTCGAGGGCATCGGTCCGGCCTCGATGCGCAAGCTGATCGGACAGGCGCTGGATCGCCTGCCGGCCGAGCACGAACTGGAGCTGTTGCCGCCGGACATGCTGGAGGGCCTCGGCCTGCCCTCGCTGCGGCAGTCGCTGCTGACCCTGCATCGGCCCGCGCCGGGGGCGGACCTGGCCGCACTTGCGATCGGCACCCACCCGGCGCAGCAACGCCTGGCGCTGGAGGAACTGCTGGCCCACAACCTCAGCCTGCGCCGCCAGCGCATCGCCCTGCAGCGGCATCGCGCGCCCAGCCTCGCCGGCGAGGGCGCACTGGCCTCGCGGTTGCGGGACGCCTTGCCCTTTGCCCTGACCGGTGCGCAGCAACGGGTGTTCGCACAGATCCGCCGCGACCTGGCCGAGCCGTCGCCGATGATGCGCCTGGTCCAGGGCGATGTCGGCAGCGGCAAGACCGTGGTCGCGGCAATGGCGGCGATGCTGGCGGTTGAGGCGGGCAAGCAGGCCGCGCTGGCCGCTCCGACCGAGCTGCTGGCCGAACAGCACCTGGCCAACCTGCGCCAGTGGCTCGAGCCGCTGGGCGTGCGCGTGGCCTGGCTGGCTGGCAAGGTGACCGGCAAGGCCCG
>SEHC01000343.1 GCA_004173415.1 Lysobacteraceae bacterium | reverse complement strand
TGGTCATCACCGGCAGCTCGGCGACCCCGCCGGCGCCGGCCGAAACCCAGGGCCAGGGCTTCCAGCCGGTGGCCGAGGGCGAGATCCGCAGCGAGCCGCTGGACGCCGCGCCCACCAACCCATGAAACAGGGCACGGCGCCGAAGCGGGCACGGCGCGCAGATCGCCGGCCCGCAGCTGCGCTATCCTGACCGTCCTGTTTTCATTGCGAGCAACCTGACATGGGCGGTTTGAGCATCTGGCATTGGATCATCGTGCTGGTGGTCGTGCTTCTGGTCTTCGGCACCAAGCGGCTGCGCAACGCCGGCCAGGACCTGGGCGAGGCGGTGAAGGGATTCAAGAAGGGCATGAAGGACGAAGACAAACCCGCCGGCCAGCTTGGCGACGCATCGCGTGGCGACGACAGCACCAGCGAGTCGAAGGAACGCGACCGCGACGCGCGTTGATGTCCGCCGGAGCAGCGCCCGCACGGGCGGGATAGGCGATGTTTGGCATCAGCAGCGGCGAACTGTTCTTCATCGCCCTCATCGCCCTGATCGTGCTGGGCCCCGAGCGACTGCCCAAGGCCACGCGCCTGGCCGGGCTGTGGGCGCGGCGCGCGCGCAACCAGTGGCATTCGGTGAAGGACGAGCTGGAGCGCGAGCTGGCCGCCGAGGAACTCAAGCGCAACCTGCACGACGCCCAGTCGGCGCTGCGCGACACCGAGCAGAAGATCCGCGACAGCAGCGCCGAAGCGCAGCGCGAATTCGAGCAGATGCGCGCCTCGGTAAGGGCCACCAGCCCCGACGGGTCGGCAGCGACGCCAGGCGACCACGCGGCACCGGCGCCACAGGATCCGGCCCCGCCATCCGCCATCGAGGGCCAGGGCGATGAACCACGCAACGCCTGATCCCACAGACGCCGAATCCAGCCTGCTCGGCCACCTGATCGAGCTGCGCTCGCGGTTGATGCGCGGCCTGGCCGGCGTGTTCGTGGTCCTGCTGGGCCTGCTGCCGTTCACCAGCAAGCTCTACACCTGGATCGCGGCGCCGCTGATCGGCCGCCTGCCCGCCGGCCAGACCATGATCGCCACCGACCCGGCCGGCGGCTTCATCGCTCCGGTCAAGCTGGCCCTGTTCGCCGCGATCTTCGTGGCCGCGCCCTGGCTGCTGTACCAGGCCTGGGCCTTCGTTGCCCCGGGGCTGTACCAACGCGAGAAGAAACTGGCCCTGCCGATGCTGGCCTCGGCGGTGACGCTGTTCTATTCGGGCTGTGCCTTTGCCTACTTCGTGGTGCTGCCGTCGCTGTTCAAATTCGTCATCAACTTCACCCCTGAGGTCATCGCGGTGACCCCGGACGCCAGTGCCTACCTGGACTTCGTGCTGGTGATCTTCCTGGCCTTCGGCGCCAGCTTCGAGCTGCCGGTGGCGCTGGTGATCCTGGTGCTGCTGGGCTGGGTGACCCCGGCGCAGCTGAAGGAGGCCCGCGGCTATGCGCTGGTCGGGATCTTCGTGCTGGCGGCGATCATCACCCCGCCGGACGTGCTTTCCCAGCTGCTGCTGGCCATCCCCATGTACCTGCTATACGAGGCCGGGATCATCGCCTGCCGGTGGGTCGCGCCGCGCGGCGACGGCAGCGCCGCGCGCTGAGGCCTGCGCGGCCGGGTCGACTCGTCGCCCGTCAGGCTTCGAAGTGGCCCTGATCGGCGGTTGGCGCCACTGTCGCGCCGCTGCCCAGCATCTGCCGCCAGGCATGGAACACCGCGCCGGCCATCATCGGCATCACCACGCCCATCAGCAGCACGTTGGACACGAACATCCCCGCCGCCGCGCCGACGGCCAGGTGCACGACCATGGCGATCAACTGCACGCCGATGCTGATCACCAACAGGCTGATCAGCAGCAGCACCAGGAATACGATCAGCGCCGGCACGTTGTGCAGGCAGGCGCGGAAGCTGTTGGCCATGGCCTGCAGGCCGCCACGTCCGCCGAACACGATCTCGGGCACCGCCACGAAGGTGAAAAGGCTCATCGCGATCACCGCGGCGAACAGCAGCAGCATCCACAGGAACAGCCGTCCCACCGGCAGGCTGCGGACCAGTTCCGGATCGGGCTGGCCGCCGGCCTGGGCGACCTGCTGCAGCCGGGCCACGACCTCGGCCAGTTTCTGCAGTTCGGCCGGGCCGATCATCGCGATCAGCAGGAAGCCCATGACCAGCGCGACCACGATCTGCGGCAACAGGGTCAGCAGCAGGTCGATCGCATGCTCCTTGCGCACCGCATGGAACAAGTGCGCCGGCAGCGCCGGGCGATCCTGCTCCACTTCGCGCACCGCCCACAGCATCCCGGCGAACAGGAACGGCCCGAGCAGGGCGAGGGCCAGCTGCAGCAGCACGCCCAGGGTCACCTCGACTGCCATCGCCTGCACCGCCAGCATCGACAGCAAGCCCCAGAGCACGCCCAGCACGCCCAACGCCAGTGGCGCCTTGCGCAACAGGGCGAAGGCGCCCAGCAGCCATTCCGCGCCGGCGCTGGCCGGCACCTTGTTGATCATCGACATCCGGGGTTCCGAGGGTTGGGTGGGACAGGGTGGAGGTGGGCCGGCTCAGGGCGCGTGCAGGCCGCGCGCGTGCTTGACGAAGCGCCGCAATAGTTTGCGCGCCTGCGGCGCCGCGGTCACGTCGCGGGCGATGCGGGTCGGGCAGCGCCCGGCCTGGCGCAACTCGTCGCCGCGGAAGGCGACGTAGCCGCGCATGTGGTGGGTGGCGAACTCAGGGTGGAACTGCACGCCCCAGGCCCGGTCGCGCCAGCGGAACGCATGGCAGTGGTCCTGTTCGGAACGGGCCAGCACGGTGGCGCCCTCCGGTGGCCGCAGCACGGTCTGCACGTGGGT
>SEHC01000342.1 GCA_004173415.1 Lysobacteraceae bacterium | reverse complement strand
GTGGCCACGAACATGACCTCGGACAGGTCCAGGTCGACCTCGAGGTAGTGGTCGTTGAAGGTGTTGTTCTGCTCCGGATCCAGCACTTCCAGCAGCGCGGACGACGGGTCGCCGCGGAAATCCATCGACATCTTGTCGATCTCGTCCAGCAGGAACAAGGGATTCTTACTGCCGGTCTTGTTGAGGTTCTGCACGATGCGGCCCGGCATCGAGCCGACATAGGTGCGCCGGTGGCCGCGGATCTCGGCTTCGTCGCGCACCCCGCCCAGCGACATGCGCACGAACTTGCGGTTGGTCGCCTTGGCGATGGACTGGCCGAGCGAGGTCTTGCCCACGCCAGGCGGCCCGACCAGGCACAGGATTGCGCCCTTCATCTTGGTCACGCGCGACTGCACGGCGAGGTATTCCAGGATCCGCTCCTTCACCTTCTCCAGCCCGTAGTGGTCCGCGTCGAGCGTGTCCTGGGCGACCTTGAGGTCCTTGCGCACCTTGGTGCGCTTCTTCCATGGCACGCCCAGCAGCCAGTCCAGGTAATTCCGTACCACCGCCGCCTCGGCCGACATCGGCGACATCTGCTTGAGCTTGTTGAGCTCGTTCTTGGCCTTGGCTTCGACGACCTTGGGCATGCCGGCCGCGGCGACCTTGCGGGCCAGGTCTTCCAGCTCGTTCGGTGCGTCGTCCAGTTCGCCCAGTTCCTTCTGGATCGCCTTCATCTGTTCGTTGAGGTAGTACTCGCGCTGGCTTTTCTCCATCTGCGACTTGACCCGGCCGCGGATGCGCTTCTCCAGCTGCTGCACGTCGATCTCGCCATCTACGAAACCCACCAGCAGCTCCAGCCGGTCGCCGACCTCGATGGTCTCCAGCAGGCGCTGCTTGTCGGCCAGGCGCACGCCCAGGTGGGCGGCGATGGTGTCGGCCAGGCGGCTGGGCTCGTCTATCCCGGCAAGGGTCTGCAGCAATTCCGGCGGCAGCTTGCGGTTGGTCTTCACATACTGTTCGAACAGGCTCATCAACGAGCGCGCAACGGCCTCCACCTCGCGACCCTCGCGCAGGTCGCTGGAGTCGATCTCCTGGCCCCGCCCGTACAGCGAACCGTCGCGTTCGCTCACTTCGCTGACGTTGACCCGTGCGGTGCCCTCGACCAGGACCTTGATCGTGCCGTCCGGCAGCTTCAGCAACTGCAGCACCTGGGCCAGGGTGCCGATCGAATAGAGGTCCTGGGCGGACGGGTCATCGGTCTCGGCGGACTTCTGCGCCAGCAGCAGGATGCGCTTGTCGGCCTCCATGGCCTGTTCCAGCGCGCGCATCGATTTGTCGCGGCCGACGAACAGCGGAATGACCATGTGCGGGAACACCACGACGTCGCGCAGCGGCAACACCGGCAGGTCCAGCAGGTGGGAATCGGAACGTGCCATGGGGGCTCCAGAAAGGCATGGACAGGGCGGCGCAAAGCACCATGGCCCCGTTATGGGGCCATCTGCGAGGGGATGCAAGCGGGAAGCGGAAAGCCATTGGGTTTCAATGGCTTGTGTGACCTACTCGGCAGAGGCAACCTTCGGTTGCGCCGGTGGATTCTGGTAGATCAGGTACGGTTCGGACTTGTGCTCGATGACCGACTCGTCGACCACCACCTTGCCGACGTTCTCGAGCGACGGCAGGTCGTACATGGTGTCCAGCAACACCGATTCGACGATGGTGCGCAGGCCGCGCGCACCGGTTTTGCGCTTGAGCGCCTTGCGCGCGATCGCCGATAGCGCGTCCGGACGGAATTCCAGCTCAACGCCTTCCATGTCGAACAGCTTCTTGAACTGCTTGGTGATGGCGTTCTTCGGCTCGGTCAGGATCTTGATCAGGGCCGGTTCGTCCAGCTCCTCGAGGGTCGCGACCACCGGCAGGCGGCCGACGAACTCCGGGATCAGGCCGAACTTGATCAGGTCCTCGGGCTCCACTTCGGACAACACCTTGCCCATCTCGGCCTTGCGCGTGGAACTCTTGATCTTGGAGCCGAAGCCGATGCCGCTGGCTTCGGTCGAGCGCTGCTGGATGATCTTGTCCAGCCCGGCGAACGCGCCGCCGCAGATGAATAGGATGTTCTTGGTGTCGACCTGCAGGAATTCCTGCTGCGGATGCTTGCGCCCGCCTTGCGGCGGGACACTGGCCACGGTGCCTTCGATCAGCTTCAGCAGCGCCTGCTGCACGCCTTCGCCGGACACGTCGCGGGTGATGGAGGGGTTCTCGCTCTTGCGCGAGATCTTGTCGATCTCGTCGATGTAGACGATGCCCTGCTGCGCTTTCTCGACGTCGTAGTCGCACTTCTGCAGCAGCTTCTGGATGATGTTCTCCACGTCCTCGCCCACGTAACCGGCTTCGGTCAGGGTGGTGGCGTCGGCGATGGTGAACGGCACGTTGAGCAGCCGGGCCAGGGTCTCGGCCAGCAGGGTCTTGCCCGAGCCGGTCGGGCCGGCCAGCAGGATGTTGGACTTGGCCAGTTCGACCTCGTCGTTCTTGCTACGGCTCTCGATGCGCTTGTAGTGGTTGTACACGGCCACGGCCAGGGTGCGCTTGGCGCGCTGCTGTCCGATCACGTACTGGTCCAGCACCTCGAGGATCTCGCGCGGCTTGGGCAGGCTGCTACGCGCAGACTGGGCCTTTTCCTCGAGTTCCTCGCGGATGATGTCGTTGCACAGCTCCACGCATTCATCGCAGATGAACACGCTCGGGCCCGCGATCAACTTGCGGACTTCGTGCTGGCTTTTGCCGCAGAACGAACAGTAGAGAATCTTGTTGCTGTCGCCGGAACGGCTTTGCCGGTCTTCGCTCATGCTTCGGTTGTCCAGTCACCCGACCCGTCGAGCGGGTGTTCGGTTTGAGAATAGCAGTTCCGGCCGCGCCATGTG
>SEHC01000341.1 GCA_004173415.1 Lysobacteraceae bacterium | reverse complement strand
TCGCGGCCGTGCCCTCCCTTCGCGGCCAGGCGCCCGGCGATTGCCTGGGCACCGGACGCGGAGGTGGCGGTGCCGATCACGGTCGCGCCTTGCGCGGCGAGTTCGTCGGCGATCGCCGCACCGATGCCGCGGCTGGCGCCGGTGACGAGGGCGATCTCGCCCTTCAGGGTCTGGCTGTGGTTCATGCCTGGCTCCATTCTTCCAATGCGGACTGGAAATCGCCGGGCGTGCCGAGCGATCTCGATTCAAGGGACTTGTCGATCCGCTTGCCCAGTCCGGCAAGCACTTTTCCCGGACCGCACTCGGCCACGCGGGTCACGCCCTGCGACCCAAGCTGGTTGATGCAATCGGTCCAGCGCACCGGCAGGTACAACTGGCGCACCAGCGCATCACGGATGTCATCGACTCCGTCATGGATCCGAGCATCCACGTTCTGGACCACGGGGATGTCGCCCCGCCGCCATGTGATTCCACGAATGGTCTCGGCCAGGCGATTGGCCGCTTCGCGCATCAGCGGCGTGTGCGACGGCACGCTGACCGCCAGCTTCACGATCTTGCGCACGCCGTGTCCGGTGAGCAGTTCGATGGCCCGGTCGACGGCCGCGGCGTCGCCGCCGATCACGATCTGGCCAGGCGAGTTGTAGTTCGCGGGAACCACGGCCTGGCTGCCCGAAGCCTGCGCGCAGACCTCGGCCACCAGTTCCTCGTCGGCTCCCAGCACCGCCGCCATCGCGCCGACGCCGGCCGGCGCCGCATCCTGCATCAGCTGTCCGCGCAACCGCACCAGGTGGGCGCCGTCGTGCAGCGACAGGGCGCCTGCGGCGACGAATGCCGAGTACTCACCCAGGCTGTGGCCGGCAAGCAGGCAGGGAAGCACGCCGCCCGCCTCGCGCCAGGCGCGCCATACCGCGACACCGGCGGCGAGCAATGCAGGCTGCGTGTACTCGGTGCGGTTGAGCATTTCTTCCGGGCCACCCTGGGACAGCGCCCAGAGGTCGACGCCGGCGCCATCGGAGGCCTCGGCGAACGTGTCGCGGACCAACGGATGCAGCTCGGAGAGTTCGGCCAGCATGCCGACCGATTGCGAACCCTGCCCCGGGAACACGAAAGCGAGTTGCGACGATGTTTGCGACGCCTGGATCACGCGATGTCCGCCAGTCAAAACCAGCGGCGATGATACGGGCGAATCGTCCCGATCGTCTGTACGACTGCGTATGTCGATCAGTAGCGCAGCAGCGCCGAGCCCCAGGTGAAGCCGCCACCGAAGGCCTCGAGAAGAAGCAACTGGCCGCGCTGTACGCGACCCGAACGCACCGCCTCGTCCAGCGCCAGCGGCACCGAACCGGAAGAGGTGTTGCCGTGCCTGTCAACGGTCACGATCACGCGGTCCATCGGCATGTCCAGGCGCTTGGCCGTGGCCTCGATGATGCGCAGGTTGGCCTGGTGCGGGATCAGCCAGTCCAGGTCATGCTTGTCCAGGCCGTTGGCCTCGAGTGTTTCGTCGACCACGCCATCCAGCGCCTTGACTGCGTACTTGAAGACGTCATTGCCCTTCATGTGAATGCGCATGCCGCTGTTGGGCTGGTCCTGGTGGAATCCGGACGACACCCCCACCGGGTTCCACAGCAGTTCCTTCTTGGCGCCATCGGCGTGCAGGTGGGTGCTGAGGATGCCGGTTTCATCGTCGGCCTTGAGCACCACCGCGCCAGCGCCGTCCCCGAACAACACGCAGGTGGTGCGTTCGGTCCAGTCGACGATACGGCTCAGGGTTTCGGTGCCGATCACCAGCGCGGTCTTGACGTCGCCGCAGCGGATGAACTTGTCGGCCACGCTGAGCGCGTAGACGAAGCCCGAACATGCGGCGTTGACGTCCATCGCCGCGCAACCACCGGCCCCGAGACGGGCCTGGATCAGGCACGCAGTCGAGGGGAAGATAAGGTCGGGGGTGGTCGTGCCGACCACGATCATGTCGATCTCGGAGGCTTCCACGCCGGCAGCCTGCATGGCGCGCAACGCCGCCTGGTAGCCGAGGTCGCCGCTGGTCTGGCCTTCGGCGGCGATATGGCGTTCGCGGATGCCGGTGCGGCTGCGGATCCACTCATCGCTGGTGTCGACCTGCCTGGCCAGGTCTTCGTTGGTAAGCACCTTGTCGGGCAGGTAACTGCCCGTGCCTGCGATGCGGGCATACACACGCCCTGAAGCAGCCTGCCCTGTCGGGGCCTGCCCGCTCGAATCACGCTCGCTCATGCCCGCTCCAGCTGCTGGCCCACGCCCGGGCCGGGAAAACCAACCGATGGATCCAGTCCATCGCGCGCCCGTGGGCGCGCCTGGCGGATCAATCCTCGTCGGAAACCGAGTCGGCCTTGGTCGCGATGACCTTCTTGCCGCGGTAGTAGCCGTCGGCGGTCACGTGGTGGCGGATATGGGTCTCGCCGCTGGTCGGATCGGTGGCCAGCTGCTTGGCGGTCAGGCTGTCGTGCGAACGACGCTGGCCACGACGGGACGGGGTGACGCGGGATTTCTGCACTGCCATGGTATTGCTCCGAACTGTTTCTGTGTTGCGTTGTGTTGATGGCGCCGGCCGATGCAGGCGCCGGGGTAGGTGTGGGACGTGTAGCTGATCAGTTTTTCTTCAACGAAGAGAGCGCCGCGAACGGGCTGGCCTTCGTCAATTCCTCTTCCGGGATGGGCCATTCGCGATCCACCGCGTCTGACTCTGGATTCATCGGCACCGCGGGGACCGCCAGCACCAGTTCATCCTCCACCAGATCCAGCGGGCGCAACATGCCGTCTTCCGGCACCAGCAGCGCTTCGTAGCCGTCGGGAAGCGCGGCTTCGTCCGCCTCATCGCGGATCAAACCCAGGCGCTGCACCATCTGCACGGGGAACAGGAACCGTTGCA
>SEHC01000340.1 GCA_004173415.1 Lysobacteraceae bacterium | reverse complement strand
GCCTCGGCGCCGATCACCCTGCTGATGGTCGCCGTGGCCACCTGGTTCTCGGCGCCGGTGGGGGTATTCCTCGGCATCTTCGTCGCCTCCAGCCTGCTGCTCTGGTTCATGTCGCACCGTCAGACCGCCGCGTCGATCCCGGCCTCGCTGCCTGGCGCGGTCCTGCCGCCCGCGCTGCTGGCCCGGGTCAAGCGCCATATGCGCCTGACCGCGTTCACCGTGACCCTGGGTTTCCTGGCCGGCAGCGAGATCGAGGTGGTGTTCCTGAAGATGTATGCGAGCGAGGACTCGGCTGGCCAGTTCAAGGTCGCCTACCAGCTGGCGATGGGTGCGGCGCTGCTGGTCCCCGGGGTGTTCGGCGCGGTCCTGTTGCCGATGATGGCCAGCGCCCTGAAACAGGGTGCCGAAGTTGCGGCCCAGCGGTTCGTCGCCTCGACCCGCTACCTGGCGCTGCTGGCCGCACCGCTGGTCGCCTTCGGCGTGGTCTTCGCGACCGCGATCGTCGGCGTCCTGTACGGCACCGCGTATGCACCGGCGGCGCCGGTGTTCGCGGCCTGCCTGGTCGCCGGATCGTTGCTGACCATCACCCAGGGCGGTTCCAGCCTTCTGATCAGCGCCGACCGCCAGGGCAGCATCCTGGCCATGGTCTCGATCATGGCCGTCCTGAAGATCGTCCTCGACGCGGTGCTGGTCATCCATTACGGCCTGCTCGGCGCCACCATCGCCTACCTGGTGGTTTCGTTCCTGCACATGAGCGTGGTGATGGTGCTGGCGATCCGGGCCAGCCGGGCCATGCCCGACTGGTGGTTGCTGGGGCGGATCACCCTGGCCGCGGCGGTCGGCGCGGCCGTGGCCTACCCGCTGCTGCATCATCTGGCCCCGCTGGCCGCGGTCATCGGCGGCGGCCTGGTGGTGTGCGCCTGCTACCTGCCGCTTACCCTGCTGTTCAATTGCTGGAGTCGCGGCGACATCGAACACCTGCGCGCGCTGCACGGACGATTGGGCAGCAGGCGCATCGGCCTGCTGGACAAGGTGCTGGAGCGCGCCCACCGGCGTGCCCATGCGTGAGGCGCCGGAGCTGACGCCGGCGGACGGTTCAATGCGCGGGCCGCTTGCCCGCATGCGGTTGTGGAGGAGCGAGAATTGGAAAACCTGACCCTGGTGATGACCTGGATCCTGGCCTGCGCCCTGCTGGCCGCATTGGCGCTGTGGCTGATGCTGCGGGCCCGCAACATGCATATCTGGATCGGCAGCTACCTGCGTCGGCGCCTTCCCAGGGTGGAAGGCAGGCCGGTGCACGTGATGTTCTGCTTCGTCGACCACTTCGAACCGATGTGGAAACAGGCCGACCTGGACACCCAGCGCGAGCGCGTCGATCGCTGGTGCCGGGACTATCGCGAGCTGGCCGGCCGCCACCGCGACGCCGATGGCAGGCCGCCGCAGCACAGCTTCTTCTACCCCGAGGAGGAGTACGCGCCCGAACACCTGGACAAGCTGGCCGAGCTCTGCGCCGACGGCTTCGGCGAGATCGAGATCCACCTGCATCACGACAACGACACCGAGGCGAACTTCCGTCGCTGCATCTCCGGCTTCTGCACCACCCTGCACGAACGCCACGGCGCCTTGCCGCTGGATCCGGCCACCGGCGCGCCCACCTTCGCCTTCATCCATGGCAACTGGTGCCTGGACAACTCGCGCGCGGACGGACGCTGGTGCGGCCTGGACAACGAGTTGATCCTGCTGCGCGAGCTTGGCTGTTACGCCGATTTCACCCTGCCGTCCGCGCCAAGCGAGACCCAGACCAGCACGGTCAACCGGATCTGGTACGCCGAGGACGATCCACTGCGCTCCAAGTCACACGACAAGGGCGTCACCGTGCGCGTCGGCGGCAGTCCTTCGGGCGACCTGATGATCATTCCCGGCCCGCTGGCGCTGAACTGGAAGAAGCGCAAGTTCGGCCTGATCCCGCGGATCGAGAACTCGGACGTGCGCCGCAGCGCGCCGCCCACCCCGGACCGGGTCGATGCCTGGGTGCGCACCGGCATCCACGTGGAAGGGAAGCCGGACTGGATCTTCGTAAAGATCCATACCCACGGGACCCAGGAACCGGACATGGACACCTTGCTGGGCGCGCCGTCCGAACAGCTGTACCGGCATCTGGAAGAGCGTTACAACGACGGCACGCGGCACGTGCTGCACTACGTGACCGCGCGCGAGATGTACAACATCGTCAAGGCGGCCGAAGCCGGGCTGGAAGGCGACCCGTCTCGGTACCGTGACCACGTGCTGGCGCCGCCGCCCTCGTCGTGGGCGGGCAGCGGGCGCAACGCGCATCACTGAGGCCCAGGCGCAGGAAGCGGCCGCGCAGCGGCCGGCAACGATCAGCGCCTGTAGACCAGGCTGACCATGATCGAGTTCTCGGTGTAGCTCTGGGTAACGCTCGAGCTGTCGCGCTCGGAGCGTTGCAGGTAGGCGCGGCCGATCCAGTGGCGGGCCAGCTGACGGGTCAGGCCGATGTTCATGAACGTGGTGGTGTCGTTGCGGGCGAGGTCGTTGTACTCGCGCTTCTGCCGCACCAGGGCGAAGGACAGGTCCAGGCCCGGCTTCAGCCGCCAGTCCACGTTGGTGCTGACCGCCTTGACGTCCTGGTTCTCGGTGCTGGCGGCCAGGTAGCGGATGCGCTCGTAGTAGGGATTGACCCGCACCGAGACCCGCTCGCCGTTGAAGTAGTAGCCCAGCATCACCTGGCGCTGGCGAAAGGTCTGCGGCCCGATCTGCAGGGTCGGGTCCAGTGGATCGATGACCGGCGGCGGGTCGGTGGGCTCGCGCCGGAAGACCAGGTTCTGCGCCGCGTCGGAGAACTCGTACAGGATTCCCGCGCTGAGGCTGGTGCGCGGGGCGACCCGCCATTCCACGTTGCC
>SEHC01000339.1 GCA_004173415.1 Lysobacteraceae bacterium | reverse complement strand
ACGATGGCGCCCAGCTCGGCGACCAGCGAGGGCATGTACACGCCGCCGGCCTTGAAGTAGCCGCCGCGCGGGTCGAACACCGCCTTCATCTCGTCGACCAGGAAGGTCACGTCGCCGCCCTTGCGGAACACGGCGCTCATGATCCGGGTCAGGGCCACGATCCACTGGAAGTGCTCCATGGACTTGGAGTTGACGAAGATCTCGAACGGACGGCGCAGCTCGTGCTCGGTGCCCGAGTTCAGCACGATGTCGTTGAGGGTCACGTACATGGCGTGCTCGACCAGCGGCGACTTGATCTTGTAGGTGCTGCCGATCAGCACTTCCGGGCGCTCGATGCGCTCGTGCATGTGGATGATGTCGGCCACCGGCAGCTCGGCCTCTGCCTTGGCCCGGGACACCGACTCGGCCTGGATCGCGGCGGCGCTTTCGCGCGCCCTGTCGTCCGGGGTGAGCACGGTGTAACCCTTGATTTTCTTGTCGATCTTGACGGCCATGGAGCGGTTTCCTGAGTGTTCGGGTAGTGAGTGCGGATTGCGGGTGCGTGGTTCGGGGTGCTGCGGGGTGGATCGATAACGGGGGCCGGGCGCGGGTTCGCTGGCCTGGCCGGCAACCCCTCTCCCGGGGGAGAGGGGCCTTGCAGCGCTGGCTTACCTGGACTTCTTCGCCGCCTTCTTGGCCGCCTTGCGGGCCGGCGCCTTCTTCACCGCGGCCTTCCTGGCGGCGGCTTTCTTCGGCGCTGCCTTGCGGGCGGGCGCCTTCTTGGCGGCCTTGCGCGGGGCGGCCTTCTTGGCGACCTTCTTGATTGCCTTCTTGGCCGCGGTCTTCTTGCTGGCGACCTTGCGGGTCGCCTTCTTGGCGGCCTTCTTCACTGCCTTCTTCACCGTCGCCTTCTTGGCGGTGGCCTTCCTGGCGACGGTCTTCTTGCTTGCCTTCTTGGCCGCGGTCTTCTTGGTGGCCTTCTTCGCGCCCGCCTTCTTGGCGGTCTTCTTGCCGGTCTTCTTCTTCAGCGCAGCCGCTTCGGCCTTGGCCGAGGCACTGGCCGAGGCGAGCGACTTCTTGGCCTTGGCCACGGTCTTCTTCACCGCCTTGCTGGCCTTGTCGGTGCGCTTGCTGACTGCCTTCTTGGCCGCGGTGACCTGCTTGGTCGCTGCCTTGCGCGCCTTGGTGGCGGACTTCTTCACCGAAGCGACGGCGTCGCTGGCGGTGGAAGCGATGGAGCTGCCGATGTTGCTAGCGGTTTCTTTCACGCTTTCTGCAGCGCCCGTCAGGGTCGCCACCACACCATTTCCATTGCTCATGTAGATGCCCTCCTGGGGCCGTGGGTTTGGTACGAGAGCGATGCTATACCGGTTGGTGTGAGGTTGGGAGTGATTGAGGGTGTGGTGGTCAAGGGGGACCTGCCCCTTCCCCCGCTTGCGGGGGAAGGTTGGGATGGGGGCGCATCGTTCGATTTGGTGACTTGCTGGGGAGAATTTCGCGAGCGTCTGCCCCCATCCGCCCGTTGGGCACCTTCCCCCGTAAAAACGGGGGAAGGGGTCTTGCCATGCTTAGAACTTGCCGTAATAGCCTTCTTTCAGGGCGTCGAACAGGTTGGCGGCGGTGTGCATCTCGCCGTCGTACTCGATCTGCTCGTTGCCCTTGACCTCGACCACGCTGCCGTCTTCCAGCTCGAAGCGGTAGGTCGTGTTCTCCAGGTCGGCTTCCTTGACCAGCACGCCCTGGAAGGCGGCCGGGTTGAAGCGGAACGTGGTGCAGCCCTTCAGGCCCTGCTGGTGGGCGTAGCGGTAGATGTCCTTGAACTGCTCGTACGGGTAGTCGGTCGGCACGTTGGCGGTCTTGGAGATGGAGCTGTCCACCCACTTCTGCGCGGCGGCCTGCACGTCGACGTGTTCCTTGGGATTGATGTCGTCGGCGCTGATGAAGTAGTCCGGCAGCCTGGCGTCGGCCTCCTCGGAGAACGGCATGGCCTTGGCGTTGACCAGGTGGCGGTAGGCCAGCAGCTCGTAGGAGAAGACGTCGACCTTCTCCTTGGACTTCTTGCCTTCGCGGATCACGTTGCGGCTGTAGTGGTGGGCGAAGGAGGGCTCGATGCCGTTGCTGGCGTTGTTGGCCAGGCTCAGCGAGATGGTCCCGGTGGGGGCGATGGAGCTGTGGTGGGTGAAGCGGCAGCCGGCCTCGGCCAGCTCCTCGACCAGCTCCGGGGCCACGCTGGCCACGCGCTGCATGTAGCGGCTGTACTTGGCGTGCAGGACCTTGCCGGGGATCTGCTGGCCGATGCGCCAGCCGTCCTTCGCCATCTCCGGGCGCTGGCGCAGCATCGCCGCGCTGACGTCGAACAGCTCTTCCATGATCGGGGCGGCGCCCTTCTCCTTGGCCAGGGCCAGGCCCATTTCCCAGCCGGCCACGGCCATGTCGCGGGCGATGGACTCGGTGAACTCGCAGGACTCGGGGCTGCCGTACTTCATCTTCAGCATGGTCAGGGTCGAACCCAGGCCGAGGAAGCCCATGCCGTGGCGGCGCTTGCGCAGGATCTCGGCGCGCTGCTCTTCCAGCGGCAGGCCGTTGACCTCGACCACGTTGTCGAGCATGCGGGTGAACACGCGCACCACTTCCTTGTATTCCTCCCAGTCGAAGGTCGCCTGGTCGGTGAAGGGGTTGCGCACGAAGGTGGTCAGGTTGACCGAGCCCAGCAGGCAGGCGCCGTACGGCGGCAGCGGCTGCTCGCCGCAGGGGTTGGTGGCGCGGATGTTCTCGCACCACCAGTTGTTGTTCATCTCGTTGACCCGGTCGATCAGGATGAAGCCCGGCTCGGCGTAGTCGTACGTCGAGACCATGATCATGTCCCACAGGTGGCGGGCGCGGATGTGGCCGTAGATCTTGCAGGCGACCAGGCCGTCGTCGCGGCTGATGTAGTTCTTGTGCGT
>SEHC01000338.1 GCA_004173415.1 Lysobacteraceae bacterium | reverse complement strand
CCTCGACGTCAACATGGACGAAGGCCTGATCGATTCGGAGGCGGCGATGGTGCGCTTCCTCAACCTGATCATGTCCGAGCCCGACATCGCCCGGATCCCGGTGATGGTGGATTCGTCCAGGTGGAGCGTGATCGAGGCGGGGCTCAAATGCCTGCAGGGCAAGAGCGTGGTCAATTCCATCTCGCTCAAGGAGGGCGAAGCGGCCTTCATCGACCACGCGCGCAAAGTGCTGCGCTACGGCGCCGCTGCGGTGGTGATGGCCTTCGACGAGGACGGCCAGGCCGATACCTGCGCGCGCAAGGTGGAGATCTGCACGCGCGCCTACCGGGTGCTGATCGAGAAGGTCGGCTTCCCGCCCGAGGACATCATCTTCGACCCCAACATCTTCGCGGTGGCCACCGGCATCGAGGAGCACGACAACTACGCGGTCGACTTCATCGAGGCCACGCGCATCATCAAGCAGACCCTGCCCGGCGTGCATGTATCCGGCGGCGTCTCCAACGTCTCGTTCTCCTTCCGCGGCAACGAACCGGTGCGCCAGGCCATCCACTCGGTGTTCCTGTACCACGCGATCCGGGCGGGGATGGACATGGGCATCGTCAACGCCGGCGGCATGCCGATCTACGACGACCTGGACCCGGACCTGCGCGAAAGGGTGGAGGACGTGATCCTCAACCGGCGCAAGGACTCGACCGAGCGGCTGCTGGAAATCGCCGAACGCTATCGCGGCAAGAAGGGCGAAGCCCAGGTCGAGGACCTGGCCTGGCGCGGCAAGGATGTCAGGCAGCGCCTGAGCCACGCGCTGGTGCACGGAATAGACCAGTACGTCGAGACCGACACCGAGGAAGCGCGGCAGCTTTCCACGCGTCCGCTGGACGTGATCGAAGGCCCGCTGATGGACGGCATGAACGTGGTCGGCGACCTGTTCGGCGCCGGCAAGATGTTCCTGCCGCAGGTGGTGAAGTCGGCCCGGGTGATGAAGAAGGCGGTCGCCTACCTGCTGCCCTTCATCGAGGCGGAAAAGCTCCGCACCGGCGATGTCGGCAAGTCCAACGGCAAGATCATCATGGCCACGGTCAAGGGCGACGTGCACGACATCGGCAAGAACATCGTCGGCGTGGTCCTGGCCTGCAACAATTTCGAAGTGGTCGACCTGGGCGTCATGGTGCCGACCCAGAAGATCCTCGACAGCGCACGCGAACACAACGCCGACCTGATCGGACTCTCGGGCCTGATCACCCCGTCGCTGGAGGAGATGACCCACGTGGCCCGCGAGATGCAGCGCCAGGGCATGACCGTGCCGCTGCTGATCGGCGGCGCCACTACCTCGCGCGCGCATACGGCCTTGAAGATCGACCCGCATTACAAATCGCCAACGGTCTGGGTGAAGGATGCCTCCCGTGCCGTCGGCGTGGCCCAGTCGCTGATATCGAAAGACCTGCGCGGCCCGTTCATGGCGGCCAACGACGCCGACTACGCCGAGATCCGCGAGCGCCACCGCAACCGCGGCGACGCCAAGCGCCTGGTTTCGCTGGCCAAGGCGCGCGGACAGAAGTTCGATGGCGGCTGGGGCGAATACACGCCACCGGTGCCGAAAAAGCCCGGGATCACCGCTTTCGCCGACTATCCGCTCGAGGAGCTGATCGACCTCATCGACTGGACCCCCTTCTTCCAGGCCTGGGAACTGGCCGGCAAGTACCCGGCGATCCTCACCGACGAGATCGTCGGCAGCCAGGCCAGCGAGCTCTACCGGGACGCGCGGGCGATGCTGGATACGATCGTCAGGGAGAAGTGGCTGACGGCCAAGGCCGTGTTCGGCCTGTGGCCGGCGCATTCGGACGGGGACGATGTGGTCCTGGATCCGGGTGACGGGAATCCGGTGCCATTGCGCTTCCTGCGCCAGCAGGTCGACAAGCCGGTCGAACGCCCGGACTTCTGCCTGGCCGACTTCATCGCCCCGAGGGAATCGGGCAAGCAGGACTGGATCGGCGCGTTCGCCGTCACTGCCGGCATCGGCATCGAGCCGCACGTGGCCCGCTTCGAGGCCGACCATGACGACTACAACGCGATCCTCCTGAAAGCCCTGGCCGATCGCCTCGCAGAGGCGCTGGCCGAGCGCCTCCACCAGCGCGTTCGCAAGGAATTCTGGGGTTTCGAGCCGGAAGAATCGCTCGACAACGACGCGCTGATCGCGGAGAAATACCGCGGCATTCGCCCTGCCCCGGGCTATCCCGCCTGCCCGGAGCACAGCGAAAAGGGCACCCTGTTCAAACTGCTGGACGCCGGCGCCAACGCCGGCATGACCCTGACCGAAAGTTTCGCGATGCTGCCGACCGCGGCGGTGTCCGGCTACTATTTCAGCCACCCGAAGAGCCAGTATTTCGTGGTCGGCAGGGTGTCCAAGGAACAGGCGGCCGATTACGCGAAACGCAAGGGGGTGGATCTTGTGCAGGCGGAGCGGTGGCTGGCGTCCAACCTGGACTACGATCCGGAATGAGCAATCGCCTGCGCGGATGCACCCGGGCGCGATGCGGCGCGCTGCGGCGCGCTGGCTCCCTCGGCGCCCGCCTTCATCGCGGGCGGTTGGAGTCCAACCTGGACTACGATCCGGAATGACCGCCGTTCCCGGCGCGTTCGTGCCCACATCCAGCCTGGACTGCAATCCGCAATGACAGCGCGTCCGTGCCGATGCCCCTGGACCCGCGGCGACGCGCTGGTTTCCCCGGCGTCGGTCGCCGCCGCAACGCGGCTTGACCGACCTGGCCCAAGGCCTGCCCCGCACCCATGAGCCCGTCCTCCACTGCCGCCGTGCCGGTGCCCATGCTGCGGCTGGCGGGTTTCTACTTCGCCTACTACGCCGCACTGGGCGCCTTCACCCCGTACTGGAGCCTCTACCTTCAATCCCAGGGCATGGGCGTGGCGGCGA
>SEHC01000337.1 GCA_004173415.1 Lysobacteraceae bacterium | reverse complement strand
GACGATGACCCTGGGATGATTTGGAACCGGCCCGCTCATGCGATCTGCTGCAGCATCGACAGCGGCGAGCGACGCCCCGCCAGGTAATCCTGCACCACCTGCCAGACCAGCGGACTGCGGTGCCGGGCCTGCTCGGCCTGCAACTGCGCCGGGGTCATCCACAGCGCCTGGACGATTCCCTCGTCCAGCACCCGGGCCGGATCTTGGGCAATAGGCGAGGCGGCGAAGGCGAAGCGAAGGTAGTGGCGCCCGGTTTCGGCCTTCCACTGGTAGGCACCGATGAACGCGGTCAGTTCGACGTCCCAGCCGGTCTCCTCGCGGGTTTCACGCAAGGCCGCCTCGGCCAGGGTCTCGTCGGGCTCCAGGTGTCCGGCAGGCTGGTTGAACACCAGGCTGCCGTTGGCCCGTTCCTCCACCATCAGCAGCCTGCCTTCGCGGACCACCACCGTGGCCACGGTGACGTCGGGTTGCCAGAAGCGGCCCTCGCGGTAGCTCACTCAGAGGTCGTCCTGGCCCGGGGTCAGCTCGGCTTCCATCTCATCGGCCATCACCAGCGCGGCAGTGAGTGCGTCGTCGAGGAGTTCCTGGCTGGCATCGGCGGCGAGCTTGACCACGAACACCGCGTTCTTGCCCTGCTTGACCCAGCCGCCCAGCTTGGCGATGCCCGAGGCTTCCAGCAGGCGGTTGGCCAGCGCGGGGGAAAACTGCTCGGTGGGCGATACGTACCCGAACGACCAGATCTCACGGACATGGTGCTCACCGTAGCTCTCCACCACGGAACGCACATAGACGACCTGGCTGCGCTCGCTGTCGCCGACCTTGAACACCATCTTGTAATCGTCGTCCTCGTCGACGTCGTATTCGTAGTCCAGGGCATCCAACTGGGCCTTGATGCGGGCGTCGGGACCGGGGAGGCGGGCCTCTTCGGCGGCCAGCGCCGGCACCCACGTCGCCAGCCCGCAGGCCAGTCCAAGCAAAGCGATGGTCGATTTCATGCGTAATGGTGCCCCCTTGTCTGATGATGAATTGTGCGGGCAGCGATGCGGCCCGTCCAATCCGTATAATTCTCCCATGCCCCAGCAGAACGAAAACGAGCGCGACCATGGCGTGATGGTCGAAACCGGCAAGCCGGAGGTGGCCCGACCGCCGCTCTACCAGGTCATGCTGCTCAACGACGACTACACGCCCATGGATTTCGTGGTCCTGGTGCTGCAGCAGTTCTTCGCCATGGACATAGAGAAGGCCACCCAGGTGATGCTGCACGTGCATACCCGGGGCAGGGGGGTTTGCGGCGTATACACCCGGGAGGTGGCCGAGTCCAAGGTTTCCCAGGTCAACGAGTACGCCCGGATGAGCCAGCACCCCCTGTTGTGCACCATGGAAAAGGCCTGAGCCGGGGGCTTTGCCATCCACGGCAACGCATGCTGAACGGCGAAGGCGGGCAGGGTTGTGGAAATCCCGCGAGAAGGCCTCATATTGTGGGTAACCGCAGTTGGAGCAAACCATGTTCAGCAAAGACCTCGAGCAAACCATAGGCCAGTGCTACAAGCGCGCTCGACCCTCGGTTTCCAGCGCGTGCTCCAGCGCGCCGTCTACCACGTGCAGTCCTCCGGCAAGAAGGAGGTCAACGGGGCCAACGTGCTGGTCGCCATCTTCGGCGAGAAGGATTCGCATGCGGTCTACTTCCTGACCCAGCAGGACGTCACCCGGCTCGACGTGGTCAATTACCTTTCCCACGGCATCGCCAAGCAAGGCGAGGAGGGCGAGGCCGGCAACCCCGCCGATGGCGAGGGCAAGGCGGCCGAAGCCGGCGATGGCGAAGGCAAGGGCGACTCGCTGGCCGAATTCGCCAGCAACCTCAACGAACAGGCCCGCAATGGCAGGATCGACCCGCTGGTGGGGCGTGCCGACGAGATCGAGCGCACCATCCAGGTCCTGTGCCGGCGGCGCAAGAACAATCCGCTGTACGTCGGCGAGGCCGGGGTTGGCAAGACCGCACTGGCCGAGGGCCTGGCCAAGCGCATCGTCGAGGGCGAGGTCCCCGAGGTACTGCTGGACGCGACCATCTACTCGCTGGACCTCGGCGCGCTGGTCGCAGGGACCAAGTATCGCGGCGATTTCGAGAAGCGCCTGAAGGGCGTCCTGTCGGCGATCAAGAAGCTGCCGGGCGCGATCCTCTTCATCGACGAGATCCACACCATCATCGGCGCCGGTTCGGCCAGCGGCGGGACCATGGACGCCAGCAACCTGATCAAGCCCGCGCTTGCCTCGGGCGACCTGCGCTGCATCGGCTCGACCACGTTCCAGGAATACCGCGGCATCTTCGAGAAGGACAGGGCGCTGGCCCGGCGGTTCCAGAAGATCGATATCGTCGAGCCCACGGTGGGCGAGACCTTCCAGATCCTGCAGGGATTGAAGCCGAAGTACGAGGCCCACCACGGGGTCACCTACGCCGACGATGCACTGCAGGCGGCGGTGGACCTGTCGGTCAAGCACATCGGCGACCGCCTGCTGCCGGACAAGGCCATCGACGTGATCGATGAAGCCGGCGCCCGCCAGCGATTGCTGCCGGCCGACGTGCGCAAGGAACTGATCGACGTCGAGGAGATCGAGACCATCGTGGCTAAGATGGCGCGGATCCCCGCCAAGCAGGTGTCGTCTTCGGACAAGGACGTGTTGAGGCACCTCGAGCGCAACTTGAAGATGGTGATCTTCGGCCAGGATCCGGCCATCGACACCCTGGCCTCGGCGATCAAGCTGGCCCGCTCGGGCCTGGGCAATCCCGACAAGCCGATCGGCAACTTCCTGTTCGCCGGCCCCACCGGCGTGGGCAAGACCGAGGTGACCAAGCAACTGGCCCTGCAGCTGGGCATCGAGCTGGTCCGCTTCGACATGAGCGAGTACATGGAGTCGCACTCGGTCAGCCGCCTGATCGGCGCGCCGCCGGGCTATGTGGGCTTCGACCAGGGCGGCCTGCTGACCGAGAAGATCGTCAAGACCCCGCATTGCGTGTTGTTGCTGGACGAGGTGGAGAAGGCCCATCCGGACATCTTCAACATCCTGCTGCAGGTCATGGACCGCGGCATCCTCACCGACACCAATGGCCGCGAGGCCAACTTCAAGAACGTGATCCTGGTGATGACCACCAATGCCGGCGCGGCGCAGGCGGCGCGGCGGACGATCGGCTTCACCCGCCAGGATCATTCGACCGATGCCATGGAGGCGATCCGGAAGAGCTTCACCCCTGAATTCCGCAACCGCCTCGATGCGGTGGTGCAGTTCCAGGGCCTGGGCTTCGACCATATCCTTCGGGTAGTGGACAAGTTCCTGATCGAACTGGAGATGCTGCTGCAGGAGAAGCACGTCAGCCTGTCCAGCACTCCGGCTGCCCGCGACTGGCTGGCCAAGCATGGTTTCGACCCGCTGATGGGTGCGAGGCCGATGGCCAGGCTGATCCAGGACAGGATCAAGCGGCCGCTGGCCGACGAACTGCTGTTCGGCAAGCTGGTCGGTGGCGGCCGCGTGGCCATCGACGTGCGCGACGACGACCTGGTCGTCGAAACCCAGTCCGAACCGGAGAGGCTGCTGCCGGCGACCGTGTAAACCGCACCGGCCTGCCGGCGGCAGTGCCTCCGCCGGCAGGCGCTGCAGCCTAGCGCCGGTTCCTGCGTGCGTATCGCTCGTATTCGTCCGCATCCACCGGCACCACCTCGCGCACCACGCAGCTGTCACGCTTGGTCCGGACCTGGGTCTTGGCCGGGCACAGGCGGTTGGATTGCCCTTCGGTCGCTATCTGCACCTGAGTGGACACCGCGATCGCGGCGCAGCTGCCGCCCGAGAAGCCCAGCCGGTAATGGTCGTCGCCGTCCTTCAGCAACAGGTACTGGGTACCGAACCGGGTGACCTGGTATCCGCTGGAAAGATCCAGGCAATCGGTCAGCGGCGTCTCGCTGGCATGGGTTGGGGCAGTGGCCGAGCAGGCCGCCAGCAGGACGGCGGCGAGCAGGGATCTGGAAGTGGACATGGGGAACCTGTTGAGCTGCAACCCCGAGCGGGTCTTACTCAGGTTAGACAGGTCGGTGCGAAGGCAAACCTGTCTGAAGTGGCCGTGACCAACCGCCTAGCGCAGGACAATCCATGCAAACCGCGCCGGTCGACAGACTCTGTGCCTGCCACGCAAGCCATTAAAAAAGCGGCCTTTGGCCGCTTTCCTGTTGCATGGATCCGCTTGCTTACTTCATGCGGTAGGTGATTCGACCCTTGGTCAAGTCGTACGGGGTCATCTCCACCTTGACCTTGTCGCCGGTGAGGATGCGGATGTAGTTCTTGCGCATGCGTCCGGAAATGTGGGCGATGATCTCGTGCCCGTTCTCCAGCTTGACCCGGAACATGGTGTTGGGCAGCGTCTCGGCGACGGTGCCTTCGAATTCGATTGAGTCGTCTTTCGACATGAAAACCTGCAGGTGTAGCGAGCGGCGTTGGCCGTAAGG
>SEHC01000336.1 GCA_004173415.1 Lysobacteraceae bacterium | reverse complement strand
CTGAAGATCGTCTGCGGCCACTGGTCGACGCTGGGCCTGATGATCGGCCACGGCGTGCATGCGATCGATACCGGCGCGGTCTGGGGCGGCAAGCTGACCGCGCTGCAGCTGGACAGCGAGGACCTGCGCCTGGTCCAGGTGCCAGGGCGCGACGTGCCGCCACCGGCCTGAGTCCGTGCGGCTTCCCTAGCGCCGCGCGTAGTCCACGAACTCGAAGGCGAACGCATGCCTGCCATCGGCCGCATGCGACCCGCGCGACAGCACCGTCCATCGCGAAGCGTCGAATGCCGGGAAGAATGCATCGGCACCTTCGACCATCGCATCCACGTGGGTCAGGTGCAGCCGGTCGGCGCTGGGCAGGGTCAATGCGTAAACCTCGCCGCCGCCGATCACGCACAGCTCGGCCGCCGATTCCTCGGAGGCCACGCCGATGGCCGCTTCGATCGAGTCCACCGCCCTCATGTCCGCGAACGGCACCTGGCCCGATCGCGTCAACACCAGGTTGGTCCTGCCGGGCAGCGCGCGGCCCAGCGACTGCGCGGTCTTGCGGCCCATCAGCACGGGTTTGCCCAGGGTCAGCGCCTTGAAGCGCTTCAGGTCGTCGGGCAGGCGCCATGGCAGGTCGCCATGGCGGCCGATGGCATGGGCGCGGTCCAGCGCCGCGATCAGCGAGACGATCACCGCCTCAGACCGCGACCGGCGCCTTGATCGCCGGCGCCGGGTCGTAGCCGAGGATCTCGATGTCCTCGTAGCCGAAGGCCAGCAGGTCGGTGACCTGCGGGTTCAGGCGCAGGGTCGGCAGGGCGCGTGGCGCGCGTGAAAGTTGCTCGCGCGCCTGTTCGTAGTGGTTCGAATACAGGTGGGCATCGCCCAGCGTGTGCACGAAATCGCCGACCCCCAGGCCACAGGCCTGCGCCACCATGTGGGTGAGCAGGGCGTAGCTGGCGATGTTGAACGGCACGCCCAGGAAGATGTCGCCGCTGCGCTGGTACAACTGGCAGCTCAACTTGCCGTCGGCCACGTAGAACTGGAACAGGGTGTGGCAAGGCATCAGCGCCATCTGCGGCAGGTCAGCGACGTTCCAGGCCGAAACGATCAACCGGCGCGAATCCGGATTGCGCTTGATTTCCTCCACCACCCATTGGATCTGGTCGATCTCGCCGCCGCCGGCGCCGGCCCAGCGGCGCCATTGCTTGCCGTACACCGGGCCGAGTTCGCCGTCCGCATCGGCCCATTCGTCCCAGATCCCGACCTTGTGCTCCTTCAGGTAGGCGATGTTGGTCTCGCCCTTTAGGAACCACAGCAACTCATGCACGATCGAGCGCAGGTGCAGCTTCTTGGTGGTGACCAGCGGAAAACCCTGCGCCAGGTCGAATCGCATCTGCCAGCCGAACACGCTGCGGGTGCCGGTGCCGGTGCGGTCGGCCTTCTCGCTGCCGTGCTCCAGCACATGGCCCAGCAGATCCAGATATTGCTTCATGCGGTTTCCTCGGTCGGCAGCGCCCGCTGCAGGGTCGGGGCGCGACGCGAGAGCCAGAACAGGACCAGGCCCAGCAGGATCAGCGGCACGCTGAGGAGCTGGCCCTTGGTCAGCCAGCCCCAGGCCAGATACTTGCCCTCGTCGGGCACGCGGACGAACTCCACCGCGAAACGGAACACGCCATACAGCAGCGCGAACAGGCCCGACACCGCGTAGCGCGGACGCGGCTTGCGCGAGAACCACCAGACCAGGCCGAACATCAGCACGCCCTCCAGGAATGCCTGGTAGAGCTGCGAAGGATGCCGGGCGAACTTGTCCAGCGCGCCGGCGGCGTAACCGGCCTGCAACTGCGCCGTACCCAGGTGGGACAGGGCCGGATCGGTTGGGAAGATCACCCCCCATCCGGCCTGGGTGTACTTGCCCCACAGTTCGGCGCCGATGAAGTTGCCGACGCGGCCGAAGCCGAGCCCGGCCGGCACCAGCGGGGCGACGAAATCCATGGTGTCGAAGAAGTGCAGCTTCTGCCTGCGGGTCCACCATAGCGCCGCCGCCATCACGCCCAGCAGGCCGCCGTGGAAACTCATGCCGCCTTCCCAGACCTTGAGCAGCATCAGCGGATTGTCGAGGAAGGCGCCGAACGAATAGAACAGGATGTAGCCGATGCGTCCGCCCAGGACCACGCCGAGCATGCAGTAGAAGGCCAGGTCGGACAGTCCGTTCATGTCCACGCCGGGAAGCCGGCCGGCCCTGATCCGTCGACGCCCCAGCCACCAGGCGCTGGCGAAGGCGAGCAGGTACATCATTCCGTACCAGTGGATCTTCAACGGGCCCAGCGACAGGGCGATCGGGTCAATCTGGTGGAGGTAGATCATGCAGCCTGCGACGGTTGGAACCGGCAACCATTCTGCCCCAGCGAGGCGGCCAGCGCGTGTGCCTTCAGTCCAGGATGCGCGGCAGGTTGGGCAGTTCGTCGGCGTCGGCCACCCCATCGCGCTGGGGGAAGTGGTGGGCCAGCAGGTCGGAGACGGCGGCCACGCCCACCACCACCGCCTGCTCGGGCTCCCCGGCCCGCAGCCGTTCTTCCATCAACAGGCAGACGCCGCGCCATTGCTCGCTGCTGACCAGGCCGGCAAGGCCCCGGTCGGCCACGATTTCCAGGCGATGGTCGGCCAGCAACAGGTAGATCAGCACACCATTGTTGGCTTCGGTATCCCAGGCCCGCAGCCGTGCGAAGGCGGCCTCGGCCCGTTCCCGGGCCTGGACGCCGCGCAGGACCATGCCGGCCGGCAATTCCGATTCCACCGCGAACAGGACTTCGCCGCGATGACGCAGCTCGCCGGCGGCGTGGCCTGGCTGCTGTCCTCGCTGTTGCCGGTGGCCGGGATCGCGGCCTTCATCGGCCTGGTCTATGGCCTGATGTCCGCCTCGGCCGGACGCTATGCCAGCCATGGCG
>SEHC01000335.1 GCA_004173415.1 Lysobacteraceae bacterium | reverse complement strand
ACGGCATCTTCACCACGGTCGAGGACGTTGCCCAGACGGTGAAGTTCCTGTGCGAGTTCCCCAGCAACGCCCTGACCGGGCAAAGCCTGGTGGTCAGCCACGGCTGGTACATGCAGTAGGCGGGCAGCAGCCGCGGTCGCGCCAGCCGACAGGCGCGGTCCTGTGCCGGATCGCGTGCCGGAGCCATGACTAACGGGGGTCGCGGCAGGGGGTCGCGGTCCCTAACCTGCGCCTTCCTCATGGGAGTGGCGGATGCGCAGGATTGGCGTGGCGGCGGTGTTGTGCGCATTCGGCGTGCCCGCAATGGCGGTGGAAATCGATGGCCGTATCGATCCGCAGGAATGGGCCGGGGCGCAGCGGGTCGACGACTTCCGCCTGACCCAGCCACTGAGCAGGGCCGCGGCGCCGCAACCCACCGAAGCCTGGATCCTGTCCACCCCTGACGGGCTGGCCGTGGCCCTGCGCAACACCCAGCCCCAGGGCGTGCCGCGCACCCGGCAACGATCCGGGCGCGACGGCATGGGCCCGGTGGACCGGGTCAA
This sequence comes from Lysobacteraceae bacterium, assembly GCA_004173415.1. GTDB lineage: Bacteria > Pseudomonadota > Gammaproteobacteria > Xanthomonadales > Xanthomonadaceae > Pseudoxanthomonas_A. The sequence continues at coordinate 5,959 of SEHC01000335.1, read as the reverse complement.
CATCAACCTCGACTTCGACGGCGACGGGCGCACCGGCTACAACTTCTGCGTGTCGCTCAGCAACAGCATCGCCGACGAGGTGATCACCAACGAGAACAACTTCAAGGACGACTGGGACGGCAACTGGCGCCATGCGACGTCGGAGGACGAAGCAGGCTGGTCGGTCGAAGTGCTGATTCCCTGGCACATCGCGCCGATGCGCGATGGCGTATCGGGGCAGCGCACGATCGGCGTGAACCTGGACCGGGTCATCGGCGCCTCCGGCGAGCGCATGGCCTGGCCGGCCGTCAGCTTCAACGAGCCCAGGTTCCTTTCCTCCTTCACCAAGGTCAACCTGCCTGCCTACAGCCAGTCCCTGCTCGCGGTGACCCCGTACGTGGTCGGCGTCTACGACAATGTCGGTTCGGCCGCGGACCTGGACGCGGGCGCGGACCTGTTCTGGAAGCCGAACGGCCGCTTCCAGCTGACCGCGACGCTCAATCCGGATTTCGGCCAGGTCGAGAGCGACGACCTGGTGGTGAACTTCGGCGCGGTGGAGAGCTTCTTCAACGACAAGCGGCCGTTCTTCACCGAGAACCAGGGCCTGTTCGAAGTGCCGTTTGGCGCGGGCAACAGCCGCCTGCTCTATACCCGGCGAGTCGGCGGGCCGGCCGACGACGGCAGCGGCGCCGGCGACGTGGCCGCGGCGGTCAAGCTCAATGGCAGCCTGGGCCGGTTCAACTACGGCCTGCTGGCGGCGACCGAGGACGGCGACGCGGGCCGCGACTTCTACGCACTGCGCACGACCCGCGAATCGGAGATTCACGACGTCGGGGCGATGCTCACCCATGTCGAGCGCCCGTTCCTCGACCGGCAGGCCTCGGTGCTGTCGTTCGACCATCGCTACACGCCCAACCCGAAATGGGACGTGCGCACGCAGGTGGTCGGGTCGGGGACCGAGGAGGCCGGCGAGGCCGAACGCGACAGCGGTTTCCAGTTCCGCATCGACCATGATTTCGGCGCCAGCGGCGGCTGGAGACAACAATTGTGGGGACTGCACCTGGGCCGTGACCTGCAGCTCAACGACATCGGCTACCTGGATCGCAACGACTTCAATTACCTGCGCTACGAGGTGAACCGCCGGGTGGGCGATTACCCCGCCGACTCACGCTATGCGGGCAGCCTGTGGCGCTATGCGACATCGGTGCGCTACAACGACCGCGGGCGGCATCTTTACGATGCGCTGGCAGTGAACCGGCAGAGCGATACCCGTGGCGGCGGCAGCGAGTTCTGGGAACTGGCCACCTATACGTCCGGCTACGACGACCTGATCCTGCGCGGCAACGGCGTGGTCAAGGTGCCGGCGAAGGTCTTCGCCTACTACGAAGGATTCTGGCCGCGGAAGAAGCACTGGGCCTTCTACCTGGAGTCGCGCCTGGCCGCCGAAGGCCTCGACGGCGCGAAAGGCGCCGGAGCTTACCTCTACCTCGAGCCGCAGTACCACTTCAACGACCGCATGAACCTGGCCCTCGGCCTGTGGATGCAGCGCGCGCCCGACTGGCTGCTGTGGCAGGGCGACAACCTGCTGGGTACCTTCGATGCGGACACCCTGCAGGTGAACGCGGCGTTCAACTGGATCGTCGACGGCAGGCAGGAATTGCGGATCAAGCTGCAGGCCATCGGCCTGGACGCGCGCAGCGAACAGGCCTGGCGGGTGGCCGCCGATGGAACGCCGCTGCGCAGCGCCGAGGCGATGCCGGGTTTCAGCTTGCGCAACCTCGGGTTCCAGGTGCGCTACCGCTACGAACTGGCGCCCCTGTCGGACCTGTACGTGGTGTACGCGCGCGGCGGGGCGATGTTCGAGGGTTCCTCGCGTGACGCAAGCCAGCAACTGCTGGACAGTTTCGACCTGCGCGACGACGAGCAACCAGCACGGCGCGCAGGAAGAACTTCCCCCGGTAATGGCGCTTGCTGCCGTCGCGCTGGCTGGCAACCAGCTGCACGGGGACCTCGATGTACTGCGAGCCGGCAGCACCCTGCAGGTCGTGCGCTTCGCCCACCTGCGCCTGGATCGAAAGGGTGTTGGCGTAGCCCTTGGCGAAATCCTCGAAACCTTGCCCGCTCGCCGCGCCACCGTCGCTCCATCGCGCATAGGCGGCAGCGTGGTCGCCCGCATTGAGCGCCGCGTAGTAGTCGACCACCACCGCCCTGGCCGCATCGCCGGGCCCCGCCTGCAGCATGGCGGGCGTCGCGGCTTCCACCGGCTGGCCGGGATTGGCGGGCGGAGGCGGGATGGACGGCGTGGCAACGGCCCCGGCCTGGCCCGTCTCCACGGACGGTGCAGCTGCCGAACCGGTCTTTTGGCAGCCCGTGGCCAGGCAGGCGCACAGCATCGCTGCGCCGACGAGCGACCTACTCCAGCGCATCGCCGGCCTCTGGCAGGGCGACGGGCTGGTCGAATCGCAGGATGACGCGACCGCCCTCGATGCGGGTGGACTCGACCTTGATGCCGCCAAGGCTGCGGCTGGTGGCCGCATCGAGTTCATAAAGCGCTTCCTTGTCCGCGTAGTCGGCCAGCCACAGGTTGAGCAGCAGGCGGGTCTTTTCGTCCACTTCCTGGCCGGGCGAAGCCGCTTGCACCTTGTCCAGCGTCGGCTGTTCCAGGAACAGCGCGCCACGCTGCGGGTCGAAGCGCAGGCCGCTGCTCATGTGGATGCGTCCGACCGGCGTGGGCTCCCCGCCAGCGGACGCGGCGCTGGCGGTGAACGCGACCAGCACGCGTTGGCCGCTTGCCGGGATGCTCACTTCCGGATCGCGCGCGGTCAGGGTCAACAGGCCACCCAGGGCGTCGAGGTCGCGGGGGAACTCGCCCGCCAGGTATTGCTGGATCCGTGGCGCATCGATGCCGAGTTCATTGTCTGCCGGGGCGGCGATCACCGCGAGCGGGGCGCAGGCCAGTACCAGCGCCACGCAGGCCGCTTTCAACCACCGGGCGGGGGAAGGGGTGTGGGGCAATTCCATGGCTCACCTGTCCAGTCGGACACCAGGCCGTTCTCGATTTCGGTGGATCCAATGCGCTTGCCGGCGGGCAGGTTGCGCAACAGGGCGCTGTCCAGCCGGTAGACCGGTTCCTCCCTGGCGTATTCCACCAGCACGGCATTGAGCAGTTCGCGGGTGCCGCCCTTGAGCATGCTGCCGGTGTTGGGCATGTCGATGCTCAGCAGTTCGGGGTCCTTCAGGTGCAGGCCCTGGGTGGCAGGGTCGTAGCGCAGGCCACTGGCCAGGGCGAAGTGGCCGCGGGTAACGTCGCGGGCACCCAGTGCATTGACCCGGATATCGAAGTCCAGGCGCAAGCGGGTGTCGCCCGCGGGAATGCTCAGGCGCGGTTGGCTCAGGGTGGCGGAAACCAGCCCGCCCAGCTTGTCGAAGTCGCGCGGGAAGCTGTTGTCCAGGTGGCGCTGCAGTTGGGGTGCGGTGAAGGCTACGCGGTTGCTCAGCCATCCCGAGACGGTATCCAGGGTGCTGCAGCCGGCCAGCAGCAGGCCGGCGAACAGGGCCGGGACGAGAAGTTTGCTTGCGCGCATGCATTGGCTCCGCGGAGTGAAACCGCACCATAACCCGCGACGGTGAATGCCGGCCCAATCCGGCGCGAGGTGCGGCCTACAGGCCGGGGTGCCGACGCTTGCGTTCGGCGGTGTAGTACCACCACGGCAGCGCAGGCGCGCCTTCCATGAAACGCACTGCGCTGATGAACGTGTCGAGTACGCAGGGGTCGTGGCGTGCGGCGGTTGCTTCGCAAAGGCGCTGGTAGAGGACCAGCGGATCCTTGCCTGCGAGCTGGCTCGGGAAAGAGATGCCCAGCAGCTTGAGGTCCTCCACCATCGCCTTGCCGATGTTGGGAACGTGCAGCAGTTGCGTGGCTTGTCCGGCAGTTCGCGCTTTCATCCACGGGTCCTGGGTGGGCGGGCATCCAGCATATCGCGCCCGTCGCGCAGCTCAGGGCAGGCCGTTGCGCTGCTTGAGGCCCTTGATGAACTCGCCCATGTGCGGGCGAAGGGGGGCGAACAGGTCGTCTGGGTCCTTGCGATGCTCCAGCATCAGGCCGCTGAGCAGCTTGGTGGCGACGGTCAACGCGGCGCGTTCGTCGCCGCGCAGGCCGCGCTGCTGCTGCATGGCTTCCAGGAGCCGCATCCAGTCGTCATGGCAGGCGTGCTCGAACTCGATCGTGCATCGCCCCTGGCATTGCAGACCGTCGCTTTCGACGGGCGTGACGGTGATGCGGTAACGGTGGCGGTTGTTCGACATGGCATTTTCGGCAGGCGGGGGGTACCTGAAAGATAGGTCCGCCCGGCCGGGGCAACGAGGGTGCGAGTCGTGATGCACTGTTCCACCATTCCGGCCCGGGGTTTAGCGGGCGGCCTGGAGCAGCGGCAGCGGGTCGACGACTCCCGCGCTGCCATAGATGCCGTAGTGCAGGTGCGGTGGCGTACCGCGTGCGTTGCCGGTGGTGCCGACCCTGCCCAGCGGGGTGCCGGCTTCCACCAGGTCGCCGTTCGCCAGCCCGGGCCACCAATCGTCTAGGTGGGCGTAATAGTGGCGTTGCCGGCCCGGACCCATCACCCAGACCTGGCGGCCACCGAGCCCGCCCTCACGCACGGAAACGACTATCCCGCGGGTGGCGCTGGACACCGTGGCGCCGCGGCTGGCGAAGATGTCCACGCCGGCATGGCTGCGACCGCCGCCGCGGGGCGCGCCGAAGGTGTCGGCGATGCGGCTGGCGCGCACGCCCTCGACCGGGACCGGCAATGCCGCCGGCGTCGGAGAGTTCGCCAGCTCCCAGAGCATGCGCGGCTTGGCCATGAACGGCTGCTGCCATGACCAGGCCGCCAGCCAAGCCAGCAGGAACAGTACAGCCAGCCACGCCAATCCCCGCGCCAGCGCCGCAGCGCGGACGTGGCGGCCGCTCGGGGTGCCGGCCATGGGTCGAAGTCAGCCCAGCCTGACCTGTTGCTCCAGCTTCTGCTTGAGCGTGTCGTCGAGCTTGAGCTGGCGCGCCAGCTCGTCCAGGTAGGCGCGTTCCATGAAGCTCTGTTCGTCGGCTGCCATCAGGCTGGCCAGGTACATCTCCGAGGCGATTTCCGGGGTGCTCGCCGAGCGCGCGACTTCGGCCGGGTCCAGCGGTTTCTCCAGTTCGGCGTGCAGCCATTGCTGCAGCTCCGCGTCCTGGCTGATGCGGCTGAACTCGCCTTCGATCACCTGGCGTTCGCGTGCATCGATGTGGCCATCGGCCTTGGCCGCGGCGACCAGCGCACGCAGGATCGCCTGGCTGTGCAATTCTGCCTGGGCCGGCGGCAGCCGATCGACGGTCTGCGCTTCGACCGCCGCGCCGCCGTCTTGCTGTTGCCGGTATTCACCATAGGCCTTGTAGGCCATCACCCCGATGGTGGCCAAGCCGCCGTAGGTCGCCAGCTTGCGGGTAGTCCTGTTCTTGCCCAACAACAGGCCCAATGCGCCGCCGGCGAGGGCGCCCTTGCCGAAATCGGCGTTGAGCATTCCACCCAGTCCGCCTTGGGCGGGAGCCTGGGGCGACGCCTGCTGTGCGCCGCCAGGCGCGGACTTTAGGAGATGGTCGAGAAAGCCCTGGAGTTTCATGGGTGTTGTTTCCTGCCGGTGGGGATGGTCCTGTCTATCTGTGGGCGCGATGCGCGACCGTCAACCATGACTTGTGCCAGTCGCTGCGGATCGAGGTTCCAGAAACGACTCGGGACGGCATGGCCGTCCCGAGCAGTTGCAACCTGGAGCGCTGCGATCAGGCAGCGGCGTCCTTCAGCTTCTTCAGCGGGCGCACCTTGACCTTGACCGAGGCGGGCTTGGCGGCGAACCACTGCTCTTCCTTGGTGAACGGGTTGATGCCCTTGCGCTTGGCCTTGGCCGGCACGCTGACGGCGCTGATCTTCAACAGGCCCGGCAGGGTGAAGGA